>JAFLBT010000017.1 GCA_017302935.1 Flavobacteriales bacterium
AATGGAAGAAGCAAAAAGATATGCATGGGAAGCAATAAAACTTAACGAAAAATATGCAAATGCTCATTTTATTCTTTCGTTAATTGCCCAATCTGAAAACGATTTACATTCTTCTTTTTACAGTACTATACAAGCTTTAAAATTTTCTAATCAAAAAGACGTATTATATCAAAATGCAGTAAAACAAGCATTTGATATTTCAAAAAATATTGCGGAAGATTTTGATGGTAAAAAAATATTCTTCAAATATAGAAGTCAACTAGAGGCTGAAATTGGTACAGAAATAGACATTTATGCTGACGATGAAATCAAAACAGCTGCTAAAGTTGAAATTGCAGAAAGGTATAATCGAGATAAACATATTGTAAAATATAAGAGTACCTACCCCGCTGTAGAACATTTGGTAATGCATGAATTAGTACACCTAGATTTTGTAAATCAGGCAAGAAAAGAAAACCTAAATCAAGTATTTATTTCAACGCAACAGAATAAAAACTATTTTATTGAGTCAATAAAGCCGGAATTAAATAAGTTAAAATCGATAATACCGGATCAGTCATCAGTGAATTATTTCATTGAAAGTATTTTTGATGGTTTAAATCTGCAAATTTATAATACACCGATTGATGTTTTTATTGAAGATTTTTTATTTAAAGAATACCCTGAACTTAGACCATACCAGTTCTTATCATTATTTGGATTGCTTCAAGAGGCAATAAAATCTGTAACCGATGAAAGAATTCTTAGCATCGCTCCACAAAGTATAATTTCAAAAACTAAAACATTAAGTTTAGTAAATGCAATGCAGTTCAAAGAGTTGTTTGGCATTGATGTCATTCAAGATTTAAAACCAAAGCAAGCTGAAATTCATATTGCTGAAACATTTTATAATGAATTTATAGAATACCGAAATGATAGACAGCCGGGCGAAGAATATGAACTAGTGAAACATTGGGGTCAAGACCTATTCTTAGACAAGTTTTTTGAACTTGAAAGCGAAACTAAATTCGAGACAAGAAGCAATATTGACGAATTCTTAAACAAATTACAGCAAGACCCTTTCGGACTGGAGGAACCAGAAGACCTATTTCAAAAAAGAGAAATGGAAAAGTTCCAAAAAAACCAAGAAGAAATCGGTACCAATATGGCTATCGTAATGTTTATGGTCGAAGCTTTGAAACATTTCAAAGAAAAAGAAGCTTCTGACATAAAACAATCTGCTTTCGAATTGGCAATGTTAGGAACACAAGGAATTGACCCCAACAAAAAGGATTATATCATTTCTAGCATAAACAACAAACGATTTTCTGGAAATCAAGTACTAGCTTTCTATTATGTTTCTTGGGCATTGGCTATGCCGGAACAAGTGCAGCATTTAGGTTTAGATTTTGGAAAAGAGTTTGAAATGGCTAAAAAAATAAAATAGAGTTGCCTAAAAAATATCTAAATTTAGATTAATTTTTTATAATAATATTGAAAATAAAGAATGAATAAAAAGTCAAAAGAATGGACATAAATAAAATCTCTCTGCTCCGTAAACTAGTTTTTCTTGGCTTTGAAAAAAACAATTGGTGCAATCAAATAGTTTTGACCAAAAATAGTAATGTTTTTTTGGAATATATATTACCTCAGTCTAAGGTTAAAGTTTATTACAATTTGGCTAATAAAATATTCTGTATTGAGCACGACCAAAATATAAAAGATAATACAATCCATTTTTTTGGGTTAGAACAAAATATTACGATTTTATTAAATGCTATTGTTTTCTTTAAAATAAAAACTTTTAATAATAATAATTTCATAAAATAATTAATTTAATTATAATACAAAACTTTAAATGCTTCACTTTATCATACAAGAAAAGAAAAATAAATGGCTTAAATCTAATGATTGTAATATTAGCGATTTGATTGTTTATATACGTGAAAAAGGACAACTAAGGGACACTCAGATAGAAGCAATAGAGACATATTTATTTTTAAAAATAAAAGGTCAAAATAAGCCTCTTTGGCAATTGTTTTCAGAAGGTTTTTTTACAAATGACACTGATTTGTCAAAGCTAAACATAAATCAAATCACAAGAGACTTTTTAGCGTCTAACAAACAAGCGTTTGCATTATATGACTATGCCAGAACAAAAAATGGTAATACTACTTTACTTCCTGAGCTTGAAAGACTTATAGTTGAGAAACCAACCGAATTAGATTATGAAACTATAATAAAAAGTATTTTTTATAATGTGACATATGCAGATTATTTGATGAGTTTGCCGATGGGTGCTGGTAAAACATTTTTAATGGCATCATTTATATATCTTGATTTATATTTTGCACATAATGAACCAACCAATAAAGCCTTTGCTCATAATTTTTTAGTTTTAATACCTTCTGGGCTAAAGTCTTCGATAGTACCTAGTTTAAAGTCAATACAAAGTTTTGATCCATCATGGGTGATATCAGAACCATCCGCTAGTTCTCTAAAAAAAATGTTGAAATTTGATATATTAGATGAACAAAAATCAGCAAAGAAAAGTAATAAAGCTAGAAATCCAAATGCAAAAAAAGTAAATGCTTGTTTACCTAATCCGTTTGGTCAAGTTTTTGTAGTAAATGCTGAAAAAGTAATTCTTGAGAGTTTTAAGTTTAATGAACAAACAATATTGCAAGTTGATGACGAAGAAAATGATACTAGCAATGATTTAAAAAAATTGTTTGGTGAAATTCCTAATTTAAGTATTTTAATTGATGAAGTTCATCATGCTGCTACCGATGACATCAAACTGCGACAGGCTGTAAATTATTGGCACAGCAAAGGTAATATTACTACTATTTTAGGTTTTTCAGGGACTCCGTATTTACAAGGTGCTGAAACAATAAAAGCAGGGGAATATGCTTTCAGGTTTTCACAAATAACAAATACAGTTTACTATTATCCATTAGTTACTGCAATAAAAAAATTTTTAAAAACACCTACTGTAAAAATTGGTCAAAATTTAGACCGCTTTGAAATAATAAAACAAGGAATAAAAGACTTTGATTTATTGTATAGAAACAAAGTATATAATACAGGTGCGATTGCTAAAATTGCAATTTATTGTAGTAATATAGAAGTATTAGAAGAAGAAGTTTATCCATTTTTGGTATCAGATTTGAACATAAATCCGTCTGAAATTTTAAAATTTCATGGTGGTAATAAAAGCTATTCTCTCCCTAAAGAAAATGAATTAGAATTTAGATCTTTAGACTTACCAATATCCAAAAAAAGATATATTCTTTTAGTACAAGTTGGGAAAGAAGGATGGGATTGCCCTAGCTTAACTGGTGTTATTTTATCTCAAAGAGGTGATAGTCCTCAAAATATGGTCTTGCAAACATCTTGTAGATGTTTGCGACAAGTGGATAAAGGTTTAGAAGAAACAGCTTTAATTTGGTTAAATAAAGACAATGCTGACACACTTAACAGACAACTTAAACAGGAACAAAACAGTAGTATTGAAGAATTAAATAATACTAGAAGAAACGGCATGCCTGTAATTGTTGAACGTACAAGTAGAATGAATTATTTACAAGTTCCTAAGGTTGATTTCTACCAAATGAAAGTTGTTTACCAAAGTATTGATGAAGAAAAAACTGCTAATACTAAAACAAAACTTTCTCAAATTATAGAAGAAATAGAAATATATAAATCATCTGCATTAATTAGTACGAGTGAAATAGCGAATATAGATACTGGCACTATTGACGTAATTATTGAAACAGGTATCAATTTTGCAAATTATCAACAATGGCTTTTTGATATCTCTAGAGAAAGTTTTGGATTAATAAAAGAGAGCGAATTGATTTTATTTGATAGTGAATTAACATCAATTTTCAATGCAATTACATATCAAAATGATAATAATTTGTTTTTTAATGATCTTTATGATTTATATAAAATAAAGTCAAAAATACGTTTATCATTTAATATTAAAAGGGTGTTACAAACAGAAAGTGAAATCATTCCTCAAGAAGCACAATTATTAATTATTAATAAATTGAATTCTGTTGAAAAAAATGATAATTTATTTCCAAATGAAAGTGATGTTAAAAAAATTTTAGAATTAGACACAAATAATGAAAGTGTGCTTGTTGATATGTTGGAAGTTGAAAAAGCTTATCAATTTATGAAAGAAACTTTAGAAGCCCAAGGAATGGGAAATATGGTTATGCCTTTTGACAGTTTCAAAGCATCTAAAGAGTACACTCTTCCAGTAACATCTAAAAACAATACATTTCATTATCTACCTTATAATTTTGGTGGTAGTGGAAGCAGTGGGTTAGAAATAGAAACATTGCAAAAAGCACTTCAATTATCAGATTTTAAAAATAAAAATTTAGAGATTTATTACAATGGCGAAAGAGGTTTAACCGAGTTTGTTATAAATTGCTTTGCAAAAGAAGGTAAATATTGGAAAAATATTGGAAAATATACTACTGATTTTTTAATCATTCAACGATCAAATGAAAATAAAATTTATAAAGCACTTTTAATTGAAACTAAAGGAGCTATTTATGCAGAAGATAAAACTTTTCAAAAAAAGAAAACATATATAGAAACTGAATTCTTAAAAATTAATCAAAAAAAATTTGGTTACAATCGCTTTGATTTTTTATACCTAGAAGATAGCAAAAACAAAACACAAAACATTGCTCAATTAAATAATAAAATTAACATTTTTTTTACAAAATAAAATTATGCCAATTAAATATATTCCTTATTATCCTAACACCGTTGAAGGTGACGCAATCCTAAACAATATTACTCGTACACAAAGAATATTACGCTATCGTGAAAATGATAAAGTATATGACCGTATAAAAAGAGGTATGCCATATTATGAAGTAGAGAATGTGGAAACAGTCGGTAAACCTTCAGAAAATCTAGTAATTCGCGGTGAATGTGTTTCAGCATGTGCATATCTAAAAGAACAAGGTATTATTGTTGATTTAGTATATATTGACCCTCCTTTTGCTAGCGGCATGGATTACTCTAAAAAGATATACATCCGAAGAAATCCTAAGTTGGCTCAAAAAATTGCTGCTGCTGAAGAACAATTCGATATTGAAGAATTAAGAGCTTTCGAGGAAAAAATGTATGGAGATATATGGAAAAAAGAGGATTATCTAAATTGGATGTACGAAAACTTACTTGCTATTAAATCTATTCTGTCTTTAAATGGAAGTATATATGTTCATCTTGATTGGCATATAGGACATTATGTTAAAATATTAATGGATGAAGTATTTGGGGAGGATAATTTTAGAAATGAAATAATTTGGTGCTACACTGGTCCAGGTTCACCAGGCATGAAACAATATAATAGAAAACATGACAACATTTATTATTATACTTTAGGAGATAGTTGGACTTTTAATGCTGACGAAATTAGAGTTGCTTCAGAGGTTCATTCAGGTGGTTTTAATGGTGAAATGGACAATAATTCTAGTAGTGAATATTCTGCAAAAGGCAAAATACCTGAAGATTGGTGGGAATTTGCTGTTTCATCTCGTTTCAAAGTAGATGGTAATAAAAGAGTAGATTACGCTACTGAAAAACCATATAAATTAGTTGAAAGAATAATTCAAGCAAGTAGTTCTGAAAATAAAATTGTTGCAGATTTTTTTGGTGGTAGTGGTATTACATCAAAGATGGCTCATGATTTAGGTAGAAAATTTATTCATGTAGATATAGGTATTAATAGCATACAAACTACAAGAGATAGACTTATACAAGCAAAGGCTGATTTCAATATTTTAGAAATCAAAGATGGTGTTAGTTTATTCCGTAATCCACAACAGACTATGGATAAATTAGCTTCTTTAATACCAGGTTTACAAAAAAAAGTTAAAGGATTAAGTAAATTTTGGTTTGGTGCAATTACAAAAAGTAACGAAGGTGTTATACCTGTTTACATGCCTAATCTACTAAACACACAAGAAAAAGTATTAGATATTCCAAAAATTAATGAAATTATAAATCAAGAGCTGCAAAACATTGAGGTTTCAGCTAAAAAAGTTATAGTTTATTACATAGATATAGAAGATCAAAGTGTTTTAGAAAATTTTATAAAAAACAATAATGCAACTGAAATTGTTTTAGAACTTAAAGACTTAAAAAATATTTTAAGTGAAATTGTTTTTGAGGATATAATTTCATTTAATATTACAAATGAAGAAGGATTCTATAATATAGAAATAACAAAATTTATAAGTGATAGGCTTATTAAAAAAATCAATGAATTTAATCAAAAAGGTAATCTTCAATCTATAAATAATGGTAAAACATTTAGTCCAATCTCCTTAAGTGAAGAAGGTTTAGAATTAGTTGAATTGATTTCAATAGACTGTAAGAATGATGATGGAAAATGGGAAAGTTCCACTGAAATTAAAATAAATAAACTTGGCTTTGTTATTGAAAATGGTATAAAAAAAGAAGAGCTTTGGGACGGTTTTATAAAATCTGCCAATAAACCAAAGAGGTTAAAAGTTAGAAGTATTGCTGGTGATGAAACAATTATAAAAATATAAATTTAATTCAAAAGATTTATGGCTACGACTGCACAGTTTTTTATTTGGAATTGCCCTGAGGAACAAATTGCATATGCAAAAAGAAATGCAATTATTAGAATTCAAAATGGTGAATATGCAAGAGATGTTAGGCTTAATGATGAACAACGAACTAATAAAATTACAATAGGATATATTGGTGAATATGGCTTTCAACATTGGTGTAGACTAAATAATATAGATATTGAGTATCTGGGAGTTATTGTTGGTAATGGTCCAGATAATGGCGACTTTAAAACTAGAATTGGTTTAATTATAGATGTAAAAACACAAGATAATAAGTTTACACCACAAGAAGATTGGAGATGTGAAGTTGCAAATGAGCAAATTCAACGACCTGCTGATATTTATATCTTTTGTAAATTAAGAATAGTAAATAGTGTTTACACTTTGTTCATAGTTGGATGGGAAAGAGAGTCTGTGTTTAAGTCTAAATCAATCTATCGTAAAAAAGGTGATTTACTTCGCGGTAAACCTGTTCATTACCCTAAATAGGATATGACTATTTCAGAATTAAAACCCATGGTTGATTTAATTCCAGTGATTATTTAAATTTACTATTATTTGATTTTATTTTTTGTCTAAATTTAATTAATAGTGAATTTAGATAATTTTAGACCAACTACGAATTTTATATTTTTTAACATAATTTCCAGTCAAAATAATATTTATCAATATTTAACATTATGAAACAAAAAAAAAGTCGAACATAATTGTTCGACTTGTTGTGACCCGACTGGGGCTCGAACCCAGGACCCCATCATTAAAAGTGATGTGCTCTACCAACTGAGCTATCGAGTCCAAAGGCTTTAAAGATCCGGGTGCAAATATAGGTTCTTATTATTATTAATTAATAATATTTTGATATTATATTAGAAGTATATTGAAACAATGATAACCTTATAAATACTCATAAAATTATTTTTAAATAAATAAATAAAGAAAACAAATCGATTAATTACACTATTCATGATCTTATCTTTGGTATTCAACTTTAGTATAAAGTAATTTACTAATGGCCTTATACGATAACAAATATATATTTATAAATGATCTTGGCAAGGGTGGTTTTGGTAAGGTGTTTTTAGCAAAAGAAAAAGTATCCAATCGTTTTGTGGCAATCAAACAATTATTAAATAAAAACAAATCAGAACAGGAAAATATCATCCACGAAATTGAAACAATTTCAAAATTTGAAAATCCCAATATAGTTACTTATTACCATCATTTTTGGGAAGACACAACATTGTTTTTGGTGATGGAATATTGTTCCGGTGGCAATCTAAGGGATAAAATAGATAATGGCAATTATTCCACTTTAGAAGCATTAGAATGGATACAAACGTTAACAAGCTGCTTGAGAATCATTCATAGAAAAGGAATAATTCATCATGACATCAAGCCGGATAATATTGTTTTTACACAAAACGGTACAATTAAAATAGCTGATTTCGGGATTGCAAACAAAGATATTGGTACAAGAGCATATATGAGCCCGGAAGCTTTTAATTGGGAAGTTAAAAGTACGAATGATCCACGTATTGATATTTATGCATTAGGAGTAACTTTAATGGAATTACTAACCAAGAAAAATCCATTTTTCGGTTTATCAAGAGAGAAAATAATTGAAAAACATCAATCTGCTGATTTTCCAATTCAAGACCCTCCGAACTGGCAACAGGAAATAATTTTAAAAGCAATAAACAAAACACCGGAACTTCGCTTTCAGTTCATGATTGAATTCGAAGAAGCTTTAAAAGCAAAAGCAGTTCCGATTATTTTCAACAAAGAAAATTTAAAAGCAGCAGAATTAATTGAATTAGCAAACAAAGCATTAAAGACAAATAAATGGCGAAATGCATTAAAATTTTTAGAATTAGCCTATAAAAAATATGGCAATAACGTCACAGTTTTACAAGCTCTTGGCAAATATTATTTAAGAATTCAAAAGATTGATTTAGCTAAAAGTTTTTACGAAAAAGCAGTAAAACTCAATCCAAGATTAGATGTTCAAAAAGAGTTGGGTTGGATTAACTTAGAAGCAAAAAAATACCCAATAGCAATAGGTTTATTATCAGACCATCTACATAGAAACCCGGCAGATTATGAAGCCTATAATCTATTAATTCGATGTTACTATGAAACAGACAGATATGAAACAGCAATGGAACTTTCCAAAATGCTCATGGAAGCAAATCCAACTTTACCCTGTTTTTCAAATAACTATTTTATAGCTTTTGTACTAAATAGCAATGGTAAATCAATTCCGCCAAAATCAGAATCAGAACTGAAAAACAACCCATTTATAGAATACAATTTTTCAGTAATTAATGAAAATGAAAAGAGTCACAGTTATAAAAAGTCACCAACACTCAAATCAAAACTGTTGTTTATGGACTTCCAATTCAATACGTTAAAACCAAATACTATAACAATATTAGATACGAATAATAAAGTAGTAACACCAAATTCATTCAACAATCCAATAATAAAATTTGGTAGAGAAGAGTACGAACAAAACGACATTCAGGTATCAGGATCCAATGCAGTAAGCAGAAGGCATTGTGTCATAATAAATTCAAAAGATAATGTGTGGCTGTATGACCTCGAAAGTACAGGTACAGTAGTAAATGATGAAATCATCAATAATAAAGTCCCATTAATTGGTTATAACACATTAAAAATAAGAGATATATTTTTTAATTTAACAACAGATAAAACCAAATTACTTTAATTGTTAAGTATTAAAACGAAAATATTACCGTATAATTTAAATAAAAATTATCTCATTCAGCTGCACAAAAATTGCTCCTGGTCCAAGTATTCCCAGCATCAATTCTTTGTTTGCTTCATTTCACTAATTTCAATTTAAATATGGAAAATCCTTTTGAACAAATTTTAGAAAGACTTGATAGAATTGAAAAAGCTATTAATAGTATAAACATTCCAACTACAATTCCGGTAAATAAAGCTCCAATGGGTGTAAAAGAGTTGTCAGAATATTTAAAGCTAAGTGATTCTGCAATCTATAAATTAACTTCCACTAGTCAAATTCCACACTATAAAAGCGGTAAAAAACTATATTTCAAAAAAGAAGATATTGATGATTGGATATTTTCTAGTAGAATAAAAACAATAGATGAAGTCGCAAATGAAACTATGGAATACATAGAAAAAAAACGAAAAAATTTATAAAGACCAATTAGTAATCAATTTTATTGCTTGCAAAAAAATGGAATAGTAGTAGTAAGTGCAATTCCTAAACCTGACATTATATCAGTAACTAAATGAAAAATAAAAGCCCATTTATCTCAAATAAATGGGCTTTTAAAGCACTATTTTAATGCTTTAGAAATCAAAGCTATTGCCGTTACAACCGCTACGGTTAAAGCAATTCCGTTGACCAATTTTGCTGTGTCACCAAAAATAGTTACACAAGTAGATTGGTGGCAAACAGTAGCTTTTTCATTCAATGGGTAAAAAGGAGTACGCATTTCTCTTTTTTTAAAATTATAGAATTCCGGACAACACCAAGCCGTGTCCTTTCAGCTTACCTAAAGTTACTTTTCTTTAGTAACACCTTTAAATGGAGTGCCATCTTGCTTAACATCCATAAAACGGCCGGAAGAAGCATCACGCTTTACCCATTGCTCCGTTTTAGGATTATAAGTTTGACTACGGTCTCTTACGGCACCATTACGATATCCATCTCCAACTTTACCATTTTTTGCCATTGCAAGTAGGTTTTAGTCTTGCCAAACTATTTAATACTGAGGTGTTTGGCTAAATACCCAAGGAATAATTAGGTAATAAATAGAATTCTATTACTTTTGTAGTTGAAATAAATATCCGTCCAAAGATTTAATTTCAACCGACCGAAGCCATTATTCCTTTTGCTTCGGTTATTTTTTTATCATTTGTTCATATTGTTTGATGGAATCAACACCATCAATTAATTTACTGTCTTTCGATTTTACTTCTTTTATAAAAGTATCACATTGTACTTCAGTCAAAATACTTCTATGATAAGCCTCTAAAAGAATATCCATAGTAGTCAAATAAACAATACCAAAATAATCACAATACGCTTTAATATCATTTAAATTACTACTCGCAATATAATCTTTGGTGTGCTTGGCTACTGCCATACAAGCGGCTTCACCATCACCCATGTTGGATTTTAAACGAGCGTATTCAATTAGAATTTCCTTATCTTTAGGAAAAGGAATTACTGCTATTTTCGACCACTCTAAAAAATTCTCTAACGCTACAATACTTTTCTTTCGCTTATCCAACTCTGCCTTAACCTTGTCCAAAATCACAAAACGATTAGGAAATATTTTTGGCAATAACAGCTGCTGCCCTGCTTTGGTAAAATGGATAATGACATCACAATCCAGTAATATTCTTGGCTCAGTACTAGTTTTCTTCCCCATGATCATTAAATTTTGGATCATCAATATCTAAACCAATATCAAGCATCAAAGAATGATAATGACTCTCTGAAATTTTATCTACATCATACAGTGCTTTTACTTTTGTACCATAATCGCCTATAACTTTTTCTTCATCACTTCTTTCATACAACTTTGTTGAATAACCATGTTCAACGGCACTTTTTTTGACACCCATTAAGTAGTGCTTGTAATCATCGTAATGAATATATTTTTCTCTACCAAGTCGAAGCAAAAGTGCAGCTCTGGATACACCAAAATAGTGTTCCATTTTTATAATAGTAGCCAATGATATTTTTTCGCCCCATTCTAATTCTTTTTCCGGAATCTGTTTCGATAAAGCATCTCGTGGCATTAGAAGAAACGAACTAAATACATCAGCATTATATTCTTCTTTATCTTTTTTATCAAATGTTCCGGCATTACACATCTGGAAATTAAAATCACTTTGAATAAAGAGATGGTATAATTCATGTCCTATGGTAAAGTTTTGTCTACCGATAGAAACAGCAGAATTAATCAACATGAATAAGGATTTATTGTTCTTAAGTGCCATTCCGGAAAATTTACTTTCCAAGGGTTTATAGACAGTTAAAACCCCTAAAGTCAATAAAAGTTTTTCAAGATCAAGAGAGGTCTCGGTTCCTAATCCCAATTCTCTACGGAACTTGTTGGCTCGGGCCTCTAATATTTTCTCGTTATAAGCCATGATACAAACGATTAATCTTAATATAATTTTTTACAATCTTACCAAACTCTGAAAGCTTTTCCATATCATTTTCTGAAACAGAATCCTTTCTAAAGGCAAAAACAACCTCCGCCATTGCCTCTTCAACGGTTTCACTAAAAAAAATAGACAATTCTACTCCAAACAAATCTGATAATTTTTCTAAAAATTCCAACGGCACTTCTCTTTCATTGTTTTCATAAAAACTCACCATCTCTCTTTTAACATCAAGAAAATTCGCTAATTTTTCTTGTGTATAGCCATATCTTTCGCGGAGTCCTTTAATTACTAATCCAGTTGTTGCTTCCATGATGTGTTTAGTATTTGTTTAGTTTGTATTTTTTTGGGTATTCATTTTCTGTTACAAAAATAGTCATTTTTTTTAATTTATCAATTATTGTACAATTTTTTATTAAATCATAGGTAGAAGTTGTGTATAAATGTATTCCATAAAATTAATTAATTTTATGACCCTAAAATGTTGTAAATATGAATACTACAGAACTAACAAGAAAGCAATTGTATGACTTGGTTTGGTCCACAACAATGTCAAATCTTACACAGAAATACGCACTTTCCAGAGATGGTTTTAAAAAAATTTGCAAACAATTTGAAATTCCAATACCTCAAAACGGATATTGGTTAAAACGTCAATACAATAAAAAAGTAAAAATTGAAAAGCTCAATCCGGTTTTCGGTGGTGTAGACAAAATTGTACTCACGTTAAGAGAGGAAGGTAGTACAGTAAATGTAGACCAAACTCCTTTAACCATTAGAACCAAAGAAATAGAGAGCGACCCAAACGCTCCTTTACTTGTTCCTGATGAAATAACAAAACCGGATATTCTAACAAAACAAACCCGTCAATATTGGAAAGGTAAAATTTCGTTCACCTCATATCGCGAGGACAATAGAATTTCATACCCAATCAGAGTTGAAAAAAAGAATAGAGATAGAGCATTAAGATTCATGGATACATTCACAAAATTAATCCGATATAGAGGTCATACGATGTCAAAAGAGTATGGTCATGATTGCGTACATATAGATGGAATAAACATCGAGATTGATTTAAGAGAAGCATCAAAACGTATCCCACCAACAACTAATTATGGATCATCTGAATATGTTCCAACGGGTGAATTTATTTTTAAAATTGGTAAATATTCTGGCGAAAGAGAATGGCGTGACGGTAAAGTTAAATTAGAAGGAATGTTAGCTAGGATTGTGGCCAAATTAGAACTTATTGCGGAAAGAGAAAAAGAATGGGAAGAAAAGTCTAGAATAGCTAATTTAGAATGGGAAGAAGAACAAAAACGTAAAGCCGAAATTAAAAAACGTAGGGATGAAGAAGTGGAAAAATTTAATAGATTAGTCAAACTTTCCGAGCAATACAATAAGACCCTTATGATACGTCAGTATATTGAAGCGGTAAAACAAAAAGCAATCAATTCGAATAATCTAACCCCGGAAACGCAAGAATGGATTAATTGGGCAAATGATAAAGCAGATTGGATAGATCCATTAATCAATAAACCGGATGAAATTTTAGATAACTGATAAAAATAAATACGGTAGAAAATTGAAATTTAAAACCCTTCTCTTTAAAAGCAGGGTGATTTCATACAAAAGACATTATTTTTTTTTCACCAAGTCAAATTTCAATCGATAACCTAATTTATCAGCCATTAACTCAAGTTGTTTAATAGTGGGCAAATGCTTTTCATGCTTCCATTCACTAATTCGTTGAGGCCGTTTACCGGTTAGCTCTCCAAATTCATTTTGATTTACTTTTGAAATTTCTATGAGTTTTAATAAAATCTCGGTTTGTATATTCATAATCAACTTTTTCACAAATATAACCGATGAAATTGAAGAAGAAAAAAATTATGAAATGAAAAAAGGAAACTAGTAAGAACGGATAAAATCAAAAAAACGAAAGAACTAAAAAACTAAAAGAACTCTTCTCTGCCCGGTATAAAGTTTTAGTCCTCCGATTGCCAACGCTTCCCACCGCATAAAAGTTTTTGTATGCCCCGGAACGAACCTGCCTAATAAGAAAAAGTATCTAAGGGGCAACAAAAACTTTTCCCAAAGCTTCTTTACATAATGTGGCATTATAGGGCATTAAAAAGTGTGTATATTTTTTTTGGTTTTTTCAATGCCCTATAATAACATTATGTAAAAAAGCCGCTCACCCCACGCTCGAAAGCCCCGCTCCAGCCACACATTTTTTTCGCTTTCCTCGCACCACCCAGCTTCAAAAAACACGTGGCTTCGCGGGTCTTACTTCGTGTTTTCATAAGAAAGTTTATCCTAAGCTTAAAAATCCAATTTCAAAGGACGTCCGTTCATTTGTTTTTATCAGCTAACCGCTTAAATCGGAAGTATTTGCATTATATTTTGAAGTTGCTATCCATCTCCGAATCACAAGCTGTTATTTTTCAATTTTCATAACACATTCAGGCAACCTCAAAATATAAATAGAGTTGCAAGAGTATAGTTTTTATTTGCTCACAGAAATAGTGGTCATTGCTTTTAGGTTTTCCGATGCCCCACTGCAAAAAAAAAATAGTGTTCTAAGCTAGATGAAATATATCAGGGCATCAGAAAACCATAAAAGCAATCAGAAAATGAAGTGCTCAGCAAATAAAAACTATACCCTTGCCTCCAAAAGAAAAACCCTGCTCTAAACAACGAAAAAAAAAGCGGTAGTATTTGCATTGTTTTTTGAAGGTGCCACCCATCT
This sequence comes from Flavobacteriales bacterium, assembly GCA_017302935.1. Taxonomy (GTDB): domain Bacteria; phylum Bacteroidota; class Bacteroidia; order Flavobacteriales; family Flavobacteriaceae; genus Flavobacterium. Next base: position 14,536 of record JAFLBT010000017.1, read on the forward strand.
CCGTAGCAACTGACCTCTAATAACTGACCACTGAACACTTCCCGGCACCCTCAAAAATCAAACAGTGCAGCAAGAGTTTCAAATTTCGGTTCTGGATAAAAAGCGTTGCTATTGATTTTGGTTTTTTTATCCAGCCCCAAAATTTGAAACCCTTGCAGGAAGACCACGTCTCCGATTGAAAAAAAATTGCATTCCATCGCAAAAGTGTGCTTGAGCATCAAAAAATAAAAAATAAAAAAAAGGTAGCAAAGTTAAGTTCCGGGTTTACAAAAAAGCAAGTTCAAGCCCTCCGGGTTTTTTAAAAAATCTCCACCACCCATACATCTTCGACGGAAATTCTCTGCTTCCGATAGGTAGCCGTTTCCATAAGAAATTTTGGGGTGGTAGTATTTTTTAAAAAAAACTTGCTTTTTTGAAACCCTCCACTTGACGTCAGTGCTTTCTTTTTTTTCTTTTTTTTCTTTTGAAAAAATTTTATGGGGGTTGTGTGCCTTTTTCAGAAATCTTTAAACGCCTTGATATGATTAATTTTAAGTTGAAACACCACGTTAGCGGAAACTGCTATTCAAAACCACATTTTTTCATCCTTAACAAAGGATTGAACACCGGAAAACCTTTGTCCGAACCCTGTCCAAACTGTTTTGTGATACAATTCGGCAGCTCCGATGACCTAGAAAACATGGAATCCATCTGTAAAAGCCTATGGAGAGTGAAGTTCTGGCATCAATTTTTAATCGGTTCAGTCATTCCCTACATCCGAATCCATGATTTTTCCAAAAACCTCTCCATCAAATCCAATGAAATGATGCTTGACTTTGAGCAACACAAAAAAAATGTGTTAGCCCTCAAACTCCTGGAGCAAAAAGAAAAACAATTTCACGAAAACATCAACCTCATAAACGATTTACGCAGAGTAATTCTATACCGCTACTGTAAAAGATAAAAACACCTCTTCAAAGATTGAAAGGGTGTGATTGCACCTTAAAAGCTATTTATCCACTACATAAAAGCAATATAAATGCTCCACTTAAACAAATCGAAGAAAAGCGAAGCATTTGGCATATGTTGCTTGTGATAAACAAAAGAAGCTCCGAAAATCGGAGCTTCAAAATTGATTTTTAAAGGTTTTTATTCCTTTGGTTCTGGCTTCTCTTCGCTAGTTACTGCCGTTTGGGAAACTACAGAAATAATACTTCCGCCCAGGATTAAATATCCGGCTGCAGAAACTAAACCTACCGGTAATGCGACCGGTGATGCTAGAACCACTCCGCCAACAGAAGCCATTGCAATGCCTACAGTACGAAGAATTCTAAACCATTTTGGAGTTGGGGCCAATGCTCTTTCTACGATATTCAGATTATTATTTTTCATGATCTTGATTTTTAAATAAGGTTAATTCAATTTTTGATACTCGTTTTTCTAAAAATTCTACTTTTTGGTTCAGTAAGTCGTTACCACTTTTGAACTCGGTTTTGATGATTAAAGCCATCGTTTTTACTTCAACCAAATCTTTTTCCATGCTCTTGAAATCGGTGTGTAATTGCTTGATAAAATAAGCCACAATCGACAGTAACAAGGTAATGAGTGTTCCAAAAAGTGTTGCGATGATGTTGATATTTTCCATTTTTCACACTTTTTAAAATTGAAAATTATTTTCAATAATGATTTTGTTTGTAGGTTGTTTTGCTAATGCAACCAACTTTGGATAAATCATTTTATAAGCTGCAACACTCTGATTTACTTTATAATTCCAATCATTAAACTGGAAACCAAAACCACAAAGAGGACACCCGGCTGTATCTTTAATAGTATTTCCGACATGGATATACACAAAACTGAAATTTGGTAAACCAACTATTTCAATCATGCCTTGATGAAGCTCGCTAAATACTCTTTTATAGTCTACATTTTTAGCTCCATGAGTGTTCAGTTTCAAAGTAAAAACACCTGTTGGAATAGCAGTTTGTGAAGGTATTTTCACTTCTCTGATTTTATCTTCTAATAGATAACATTGAAATATTCCGTTGATATACAATTGACTCAAGGTGCTTTCTTTACCTTGGGCTACTCTTATTATTTTGCTTTCCATTGTTTTGATAGATTTAAGATTTAATGAAAAATCCCTCACTTGTGATGAGGGATTTTTGAAGGGTTTTTCTAAAAAGCGTCCTCAACTTTCAAGCAGTTGCCACTTGCAAACAAGTAGTAATTTCCACCTACTTGTTGGTAGAACTCAATTCCGATACACTGTAAAACAGTTGTATTAGCGGTTGGAATAGCTCCATTTGGCAAAGTTGCTGTGATGGTAGTCACAGGAACAGGAGCAAACAGGTCTAAATAGCCGCTATATTGGATATCGTTTACTTCATTCAATTCCGCATCCATTGGATCATAACTGTTTGTGGTAGCGTTGTATTCAAAATCACTTACCACAGATAATGAATGAATCAACCGAAAATGAGTAGCTCCGGAAGGTGCATTCACTAAATTCAACGGATTAAATGCAGGAATTACAAAATCACCTGTTTCTCTTGTAACTTCATGAGTTAAAGAGAAAGGAGCATTGAAAATACCGTTAAAGGAAGTGTTTTTGTCAAACTCAAATCCTTTTAGGTAATTTCTTTGGGTTGTGATTTCAATTTTTCGGTAACCTCTGGCTTCCGTTTGATCTTCCAGGTTGATTTTCTTCATGATTGAAGTTAATCTTCCGGTAACTTGGCTATCCGCCATTTGTTTCATTACTTGAGACAAACCTGTTCGAACGGATTTCCCGGCTTTGGCACAAGCACCAAATTCGTTCATGTTCTCACGTGTTCTCTCAAATTCTGGTGCAGTTAATACTTGATCACCAGTTGGTCCGCCTACCATGCCTGCAAAGTAGCCTTCCTGTCCTTTAATTTTAAAGTGTCGAACATCACCAAGAGTTCCGATGTACTTTAAATTGCCTTTCTGTCTTGCCATTTTTTTAAGTTTTAATGGGTTAATAATTAGATTAAATTGATAAGACAAATTTCAATCATTATCTTTGATTATCAACAACTTAAAATATTGAAAATCAATGCAATACGACGCAAAAGCACCGTTTATAGTGGAAACCCATTGGCAAATTGAAGAAGTACTTGATGGGGATAGCATAATTATTTGCAATCGTTTCACTCAATTGAAAAAAGAAATCCGACTGTATGGTTTAGATGCACCGGAAGTAAAGATTAATCGAAAGATGATGGAAGACGAAGAGAAAAGTAGTTTACCGGCTGAATTACTGCTTCAATTAGGTTTGCAGTCCTTACAGTTCGTTTTATCGGTTGCTCCGCCTAAAACGTCTGTAACTATCATTACAGAATTGGAGAATTTCTATGACTATTGGAACCGGCAATTAGGCTATGTGTTTCTTCCAGGAGGCGAATGTTTAAATGACTTGCTTTTGATCAATGGATATGCAAAAGCAACTAATAATTATTTTTGTAGTAAATTAGCACACTATCAAATATTAAATCGTGAAGCACAGCTCAATGAATTGGGTATTTATAGTCAAGTAAAAAGGTTCTGATTTGTTGTACTTATGTTGTACTAAAAGAACCCAAAAAGTAATAATAATCAATAAATACAGTACCTTACGGGTGTAAGGAGTATATTTACAAGTTAGCAGTAATATTAAAATCCGAAATCAAAATGACATTTTCTAAATTAATGACACTTATTTATCTTTTAATATTTGCGAAAAATTATTCGCAAGAAAAATATGTTGTTAAATACCAAAATGGAAAAACTAAAATTGAAAGCTATTTAAAAGAAAATACTTTAGACAGCATTTATAAGGAATATTATGAAAATGGAAATTTAAAAACTGAAGGCTTTTACAAAAATTGTGAATATAAAACTAACCGAAAAGGAATTTATATAGCTGGTTGTGGAGTTGGAAAAGCTAAAGATACTATCACAACAGGAAAGCGTCACGGAACTTGGAAAAATTATTATGAAAATGGAAATTTAAGTTATACTACTAATTTTCATTGTAATATTCAACAAGGAAATTTCTATTCATACAACAAAGAAGGCAAACTGGAAACTATTGAATTTTACAACGAAGGAAAGTTAATGTATTCCCAAGAATTTAATGAGAAAGGAATTATTATAGAAACTTCAAATTTTAAATATGAATATGGAAAACCTGAAAGTTTTAAAAAAGTTCACATTTTTCAATTTTACGAAAATGGAGATTTAAAAAGTGAGAATATAGTAAATGAGAATAACGAAACAGAAATTGAAGATTATAAGGAATATTATCCAAATGGTTTTTTAAAGTTGGAGAAGTATACTGTAAACGGAAATATAAACAAAGTTTACAGAGAATACTTTGAAAACGGGAATGTCAAATATGAGGGAATTTTTAAAAATAATTTCCCAATAAATAAACAATATTTTTACAATGAAAATGGAACACTGATGAAAATAGAAACTTGGAAGAAGCAAAAATTAATAAAAATAGAAACTAAATAAAAATACTACTCCGCTCCGCAAAGTCTCCCGACTTTGCGGAAACAAATATCCTCAGATTACTATGGCTCTACTAAATTAAAATAATTAAATTTTTATCCTAACTATCCTTTCAACCCCTCTAATCCTTACATTTACATAAAAAACAATGCTGTTTACGTTTGGCTCCTACAGTTCCATTTTACTTATTTCCTTCACGCAAGGCATCATTTACAGCATTCTTTTATTGGTGAAAGCCATCAAAACAGAGAATAAGTCTAATTATTGGCTAAGTCTCTTTATCTTTTTGTGTAGTTTATACATTGCCCCTTGGATGCTTGGTTTTGCGGGATGGTACGATAATCAACCGTATAGAGATTTTCTGTTTTACATGCCTTTTCAGCATTTGTTTTTTATGGGTCCGATTATCTTTTTTTACACGCAAAGCTTATTAAATCCTTCTTTCCAATTTTCCAAAAAAGATGTCCTTCACTTGCTTCCGGGAATACTGTACTTACTGTATATTCTTTCCATTTGGGTTTATGACAAGTTCATTTTTGGCGATTACTATTTTTATGCCGACGGAATGGACAAAGACTTTGAAGATTGGTATCAAAAATTGGGTTTACTTTCCATGATTGCTTATTTTATTATGAGTATTCGCTACTATAATGTGTATAAAAAACTGATGTATCAAGTAGTGAGCTATGCCGACTCCATTTTGTTTCAATGGATAAAAAATTACTTGATTGCCTTTTTAGTCATGTTGCTCTTGCCTATACTGTTTGATATTATCCGGTATTTTTATCCGGAAATGAATTCGTATCAGGGAAGTTGGTGGTTTTTTCTGTTCTTTTCCATTGTGATGTATTATATTGCCATAACCGGCTATTCTAATCCAACCAATGCTGTAATACCTTTCAAAATTTCGCTTTTTGATAAACAGCCCATTCTCTTATTGGATGAAAATAATACCGAAAATGCTGAATCGGTTATTGATATTGAATATGAAACATTTGAAGAAAACAATTCACCGGAAATTGACTACTGGAAATCTAAAATTGAACATTTAATTCAATCGGAAAAACTGTATCAAAATCCGGAATTAACGCTGACGGATTTGTCCAAAAAATTGGAAACCAATGTTTCGGTTATTTCCAAAACCATCAATCAAGGTTTTCGAATGAACTTTAACGATTGCATCAATACCTACCGAATTGAAGCCATCAAAGATAGTTTTGCGAACGGCGAACATAAAAAATCAACGTTGCTGGGCATTGCCTATGATTGTGGATTTAATTCCAAAGCTACGTTTAATCGTGCGTTCAAAAAGAATACCGGAAAAACTCCTAAAGAATTCGTAGCAGCTCTTTAATGGCTGAGCATAAATGAGTCTCAAATCATAATTTGAAGCGTTTGGCTTTGATTAATACCACAATTTTGCCAAGTATTAATCATTAAAACCTTTATTTATGAAATCACTTTTTTTATTATTCGCTTGTCTTGTTCTAACCACTTCTTGTAGTGTTTTTGGTTCTTTAACGTCCACCACACGCATTCAAGCAAAAGACAGTTTTGTGTTAGGCAATAATGAACACGGCCGTTTTAAAGTAAAACTAAAAAATGTTTCCAATCAAGACTTGAGGGTTTACAGAGCTCCCATTGCGGGTGGAACGCACTCCCCTATTACCGTAAAAAAAGATCAAACCATCACTGTAAAAGTGGAAAGCGATACGGCTCTAGTCATTCAAAACGATTCGAACGAAGAAGCATCGGTGAATTTATATGTTACCGGAGACACGGGATTATCAATGGGATATAAAAACTAAAGGAGTTACAATCATCAATCAAATATTATGAAATTACTAACAACAATAACAACACCCATTTTGTTGCCACATTGGTCACAGGATGTAATTTTAACTATACCACGAATCGTTTGTGGTTATTTGCTAGCCTTTGATTTTGGGGCTGCTAAATTCGGTATGCCATGGTCACCGGAAGAAAACAATTTAGGCTTATTTGAAGTAGCCTTTTGGTTTCCAAATGATGTAGCAGAATATGGAGGGATCTTTGCCTTCTTTCCGGTTTTCTTTGCTTGGATGGGTGCTTTTGCAGAAGCCGTTGGGGGACTTCTTTTACTGTTCGGACTTCAAACTAGGATAGCATCTTTTCTTATTATTTGCACCATGTTGGTGGCTATTTTTATGCAACAAATCAACAACGGTATGTGGAATTGTTTACCGGCAATGGGCTTTCTTTGGGTTGCCCTATTTTATTTCATCTTGGGTTCAGGTCGATTGGGATGCGACTATTTACTAACCGGAAAAAAATCATCAGTATGAGAAATATAGCATTGTTGGCAGTATTCATTTTATTTACAAGCTGTGTTCAGAAAACCTATAAAAAAACAGTGGTATTTACAGTAGATGTTTCAGCTGTAAAAAACGTGAAAAAAGTGGGGATTCGTGGAAAAGACAAACCCTTATCATGGGAATATGACACCGAAATGAAAGCCATAAAAAAAGATTCATTATATCAAATCACCATAACCGGTGAAACAGGATATACATTTACAGAAGTAAAATTTGTAGTAAACGACACGTTCGAATTACAAAATAAAGACAACAGAAAAATACTTTTTAGTGAAAAAGACACGACTTTTTATGCTGCAAAATTCAACAAACAATAAACATTTACATACATTTGTTAAACTACATGTCAACTATGAAAAAACTATTCTCTATTCTTTTCGTCCTCATTCTTCAAATCGGATTTGCTCAAAATGAGCAGTATAATGACGTAGTTCATTATTATCATTCACAAAAAAACTTTAACGGGATTGTACTGGTTGCTACAGATGGAAAAATTGATTACCTGAACGGAATTGGTATTTCCAACAGACAAACCGGCACAACAATGAATGCGAAGACAAAATTTAAAATTGCTTCGATAACCAAAACGTTTACGGCGGTGCTTGTGCTACAACTTCATCAGCAAGGTAAAATTGATTTGAATGTACCTTTCGGAAAATATTATCCTAACTATAAGGGTGATGCAAAAGATAAAGTTACTATTAAACAGTTACTGACTTACAGCTCAGGCATTCCGAATGCGGTTGAAAATTTGCACTTGAAACCTTATCAGTTGCCTTTGACACTTGACGAATTTATCGATCAATATTGTAGTGAAAAGGTAGCCTTCACCCCTGGAGAGAAAAGTAATTACAGCAATACAGAGTATACTATTTTGCATAAAATTATTGAGAATGTTTCCAAAACATCTTTTTCGAATCTCTTGCAAGAAAACATTTTGAACCCTTTACAGATGAAAAATACCGGTATGCTCCATGCCAAAGATATCATTGCCGGACTTAGCAGTTCATACACCATCGAAGAATCTACCAATCAAATTACGGCAGACGAACCTTATTTTATAGAAAACTATTTTGGTTCCGCTGCAATGTATTCCACCGTTGAAGATTTATTAACGTTTAATAATGCCCTTCTCAATAATCGTTTATTAAATGCAACCACTACTAACTTATTGCTCCAACCGAACAAACAATTAGACGGTACAACCTTGGGTGGTTTATGGTATTCTGATGGTTATGGTACTTTTAACAAGCCTTTTATTTACAGAACGGGTGGACTGTTAGGTTCTTGTTCCAATTGGATTCATTCTATTGAAGATAAAAAAACAATTATTGTTTTCAACAATGTAAACGGAACCAATTTATATGAGCTTTCCGAGCAATTGTATCGGGTCAGCACCGGACAAAAACCTACTATTCCTTCCTATGAAAAGAGAGAAAACAACAGTAAAACCGTGAACCTTGATGCCATAAAAGGGACTTGGGTATTGGACCTTAGACCGGATCCCAACAGTGCACCCTATTTCAAAGATTTTATTTTAACGCCAACCAAAGGCAATGAATTTGAAGGAGAATTTTATGGTACGCCCTTCACCGGTGGTTATTTGAACACCGATTGGGAAAACATATATTTTGCATTTACAACCGGCGACAAAGACAATGTTTACTTCCATTCAGGATACATCATTGACAACAAGATTTTTGGTATTTCCTACAGTGAAGGACGAAAATTTACATCGCATTGGACGGGAGTGAAAAAGTAAAAGTGAAGAAGAAAATAGGAAATGTTGAATAAAAACTTTGTTATTTCAGATGTAATTTATAGAGCTTAATTTTAGAATACTGATATGAAATTGGACTGAATTCAAAGTCGTAAAATTAAAAAAGTTGTGTATATTTGAGAGAACCTTTTTAACATCAACATGCATTCTATAAAACAAAAAAGATTTTTTTCAAAAAGGGAATATACTATTCTTGAACATAAATTACACTTTAGAACATCCTATATTGGAGGTGAAAACGAGGGAAATATAGCATTTGAAGATATTTCAAAAGAGAAAAGCACCAACAAAGAAACGAATCCAATGATATTGATTATTTCCATATTTTTATATTTATTAGCAGGTGCAAGTTTTGTTTGGAGAAATGATAAAGATGTTGATAAGGAAATGTGGATTGTTTTTACTTTAATGGCGACATCTTTATTAATTGTATATATCGTAATGAGAGAAAACTCATGGAAAATAAAAACATACAATAAAGGATTTCTATATCTTTTTAAAAATAATCCAAACGAAAAAGAAGTTAATGCATTTATTGATACATTATTTTTAGAACGTGATAATTATCTTAAACAAACTTATTTAAACTTAGATGCAAATTTAAGTTATGAAACGCAAGTTAATGATTTAAAATGGCTAAGAAATGTAGAAGCTATCTCAAGAGAAGAGTTTAATAAATATTATGATGATTTAAAATTGCTTTTTGCACCAAAAAAGGGAAACATTGGTTTTGAAAGGTAATCAATTTATTGATGGATTTACAACACAATAATTAGTAATTACTTAGTATTTTTTGACATACTTAACAACAATTGTCATGAATAAACAGACATTAAAAAATAACCTTTCAGAACGTCACAATTCGTTTATATCCAATATGCATAACTTGACGGACGAGGAATTTGTTAGTTGCAAAAATGAGAAGTGGTCAGCCGGACAACAGCTTGAGCATATATATCTTAGTGTTAAACCTGTAAGACAAATACTTGGTTTGCCTCGATTCACCCTAAAACTAATATGGGGTAAAGCCAACAGAGAAAGTAAAAGTTATGATGAGTTAGTAAAAAAATATATTTATAAATTAGAAAAAGGTGGAAGGGCAACCGGAAGATTTATCCCTAAAGTGGTGAGCATTGAGAAAAGAGATAAACTAAATGTTGAGTTGAAAAATGAAATAAACAAATTAAATTCAATACTTGATAAATTTACTGAAGAAGAACTTGATTATTATATTTTGCCTCATCCTCTATTGGGAAAGTTAACTTTGAGAGAAATAATGTATTTTACCATTTATCACGTTGAACATCATGAAGCACTTACTAAACGTAATTTAATATTGTAATTTACATTTTAAACTGTGAATTCTAATTGATTTTTTAAAATAAGTTAACTTCGAAATTATCAAAACTTGTACTAGAGGATTGATACTACTTAAACTTTTAAAATGAAACCAATCTATCTCACCCTACTACTCCTTTCAATGTTTACAACACCAATAACGATGGCACAAAACAGTAGCCCTGAACAAGTGGTTCAGATGAATTTAGATTATTATAACAACAGAGATATTGAAGGCTTTATGCGATGCTTTAGTGAAGACATTGCGATATACAGTTTCGCTGATCATACGCTCACAGCTAAAGGGCTTGATGAAGTGCGAAAATTGTACACCGCCTTATTTGAGTCATCGCCAACATTGCATTCCACCATTGTAAAACGTATTGTTTTTGACAACAAAGTCATTGATCACGAAAGCATAGTAGGCAGAAAAGGTTCTGCGGATTTTTTAGAGTTAGTTCTCATTTACGAAGTAAAAAACGATAAAATTTATAAAATAACGGTGATTCGAAAATGAGTTTTGGGTTTCAGTTGTTTAAAAATCAGTAAATTGTAGATGTTTTTGGGATGGTGGATAAGTACTCACCTAAATAAATCCTCTCATTTGGTAAACCAAAAACAATTAATTCACAATCGAATTTTCTTCTTTTTTATCATTGTTCAAAATATTGCTTTCCTCTTTCGCAAGTTTATTTTTGGTTGGAATTTTATAATTTAAGGTGATGCCTACCCGTCGGGTATCGTTTTTACTGGCATAGACTAAATTTGTGCCTAAAGCATTAAATCCTTGCTCGTTGGTGTTGAAAATATCGTTGCAATACACCGAAATAGCTAAATTATTGTCTAAAAATTTCTTAGCAAACGTTACATCAAATTGTTGACCAAAAGGCACACGGTTCTCATAATAGAAATAGTTCCCACCGGTAGAAGAAGTGTTATAATTTGCCGTAAACGTAATTTTACCGGGCAAAACTATTTGCGACATGGCATTAAAAAACCACAAGCCTTTGTTGTTTACATCCGGCAAAATGTGCTTTTGGTGACCGACATACAAGTATAAAAAGTTGATTTCATCGGGATTAAAATCAAATTTCAAGGTTTCAGTTAAGCCTTTGGTAAACAACATATACGGAATCGGTAACCCAAAATTAAAATTATGAATGGTTACTTGCGGAATATTTTCAGAAATACTGGCCGCACCATCGCCATCTGTAATGATACGATTCATCACCTGATTGTTGGCATCACTGCGAGAATAACTCACATAAAAATATTCAAAAGCACTGATTTTTACTTCATAATTATCAAAAATAGTCGGCTCTAAATTCGGGTCGCCAAAAAATGTCACGTTTGGATTTTGATAATTGGTATTGTTAGGATTGAGAGATGCTGTATTGGGTAAACTGATTTTTTTATTATAATTCGCATTGAAAAAAACTTGTGGAATGATGTTGTATTGAATACTCGCATTCGGAAAAAAACGTGTTTGCTTGAACGGAATCAAATCATCGGTATCGGTTGTCCCGTCTATGCTATACGATTCTAACCTTCCTCCTACTACAAAATCAAATTTTTTATACGTCGATTGAAATTCAGTGTAGGCTGCAAAAGTCGTACGTTGATAATCCAAATTGGTACTTCCTTCATTTTGTGCTTCAAATTCTAGTTGATCTGCCAACACACCGGTAGAAAACTTGGTCTTTTCTAAAAACGAAAACTCTTGTGAATAATCCGTTCTGAATTGATAGAACAATTGATCAAAACCATTGTCTAAAACTGAATTTCCAACACTTCTGTTGGTTAAGTCAAATTGATTGTCAACCGAATTGATGTTGAACCGAAAGTCTAACTTTTTGGTTGCATCGTCAAATCGTTTTTGATAATTTAAAGCAACGTCATTTCGGTTGAGTTTGTTTTTACTGACATCACTAGTTATAAAGCCAAATCCATTGGCATCAATTAAGGCATTGTTGTTGGAAGTAGTAAAATCATAATTGACCAATAAACGGTCTTTTTTTAAATCGAATTTCAAACCGGTTTTAAAAAAGTAAAAGCGATTTTCTCTATCGGTTGTATTTTGGGATAATATAAAACTTTCATTTCTAAAATTAGTGCGTTGATAGCCTTGATTGAAGTTTTGACCCAATTGAATTTGCCAGCCAAACCATTTATTTCGGGCGTTTAGCAACACACTGTTATTAAAACGATGCCTTGATTTTGTGTATTTTGTATAACTATATCCGTTTGAATACGTTGCAGAAAGGTATTTTTTTGCGTTTTTAGAAGTAACAATATTGATAATGGCTCCACCGGAGGTAGCCGGAAATTCGGCACCGGGTTGAGTGATAATTTCCACTTTTTCAATCGAATTGGCAGGAAGACTTTCTAAATACGAAGTAAGTTCATTGGAAAATATATTTAAAGGTCGATTGTCCATAAAAACTTCCAATTGTTTTCCTTGGTACATCATGCCTGCCACATCTGAAACAATTAAACCGGGAAGCTTTTTTAATCCTTCCATCACCGAGCCGGAATTTAAATGACTTTGTTCAGAAAAATTAAAGATGGTTCGATCGGCTTTTTGTTCTATACTTTTCTTTTTAGATTGAACGACAACTTCTTTTAATTCAGTGGGTAATATACTGTCTTTCTTGGTTTCCTCTTGAGCAAACGAAATGTGAAAGAAAAGTAACGAACAGAAAATAAAAACGTTTTTCATAAAATAATTAGGCTGTTAGTATCCAAAAACAGGAAGAATTTCCTTAATGTTATAGTCGTCAAATGTAGTATTTATATTTTGGTTTTTATTGATTTTATTTCGCTAAGAGTATTATTTTAATCTATTCAATTAAAATAAAAAAACCAGTAATTTAACTGGTTTTATTGTGTATCAACATTCGAATTATTCTTTTTTTCTTTTAAAAACATATCTAGTTATAAATATTCCTGAACCATCATCTTTTCCGGCATCACTTTCTACACCACTGCTTACAAAAGCCAATTCCCGCCCTTCTTGAGCATAGGCATTGAGCATACTTGATAATATGGCATCATTGCTGGCTATGTTTTGAAAATTTATACCAACCATCGAATAAAAATTTAATAAGTTGGTTTCTTTAAAGTTTTCAGCTTTATTTTCTTTTCTACTTTTTGTGTCTTTTTGTCGTCCGGCATTACTTGCCATCACTGGAGAAAAATCTCTTTCTTCATTATTTTCAATAACCCTAGATCTCCCCAATCCACCAGGTACAATAGATTCAACACTAGTGACAATTTTGAATTCATAGGTTTGGGCATAAATACCTGTTACACTAAAAACAGCTAAAATGGTGATGATAAATTTTTTCATTTTAATAAATGTTTAAATTTTAATTTGAATTATAAAAGTAAAAATTTTTAGATAAACAAAGTAGAAATAATTAACAAAGTAGAATGTCAAGGGAGTGAAAAATGATGAAATAAAAGCTAATTAATAATACTAAAACACTTGCAATCCACATTTAAATCAAAGAAATTACTTTTTCAGCTTTAATAAAAGTAATTTATATTTGATAAATATTATTAGTTAATTATCCTATTCTAATACAAAAAGAAAAATATGTATTCCATCATCAAAACAAATTCAGAAAACAAAGCCTTTCAACAATTAGTCATTGAACTCGATAAAGAATTGGCCATTAGAGATGGTGACGAACATGCCTTTTATGATCAATTCAATAAAATTACAACCATTAAACATGTGATTGTAGTTTTTGAAAAAAAGATTGCGGTGGGTTGTGGAGCTTTGAAAGAATATGATACAAACACAATGGAGATCAAACGCATGTACGTGCCTTTGGATAAAAGAGGAAAAGGTATTGCTTCTATGACTTTAAAAGTATTAGAAAGTTGGGCAAAGGAAATGGGGTATTCCAAATGCATTCTGGAAACCGGTGTCAATCAACCTGAAGCTATCGGGCTTTACAAGAAAAACCTGTTTACTATCATTCCTAATTACGGACAATATACCGGTATAGAAAATAGTGTATGTTTTGAAAAAGTATTATAATTCTAAAAGTGTAGTTTGATTTAAATTTAATGTAAAGAGAAGTTATTATTTATAAACTTTATATGTCAAAAAAACAATTAAATATTCTACTTTTTATTTCTTCATTTTTTGGATACTTAGAATGGGGAAAAAACAATCATTCCTTTTTATTTGAGGTGGAATGGGATGTAATAGCTAAGTTATTCTCTAATCCGCTTGCTTTAGTACATCCTTTTATTTTGTTACCGCTTTTGGGACAAATGCTCATTTTTATTACGTTTTTTCAATCCATTCCTTCCAAAAAGCTAACGTACATTGGAATAGCTTGTATGAGTATTCTTTTTGGAATGATTACAATAGTTGGATTGTTGAGTCTAAAGTGGACTATTTTATTGTCAACATTACCCTTTTGGATAATAGTGGTGATGATTTTTCGTTTTAAAAAGCAATAGAGTTGTAACCACAAGGAGCACAAAGAAGGCACAAAAGAACTCTAGGATTTAGTTGCATTATTCCTTAAAATAGAAAGAAATTAACGTGAATAAAGAAACGTTTTTAAGAATGATGAGTTGTATAAATTTACTTGAAATACAAAGTTAACGATACATTTCACTTCCATTTAACGATTGTTACACTTTTTATTAGCTTCTTTTTCAGAAATTTGTATGACCTAACCACCCGATTCACTAATAATTCATTAAAATTAATGTAACGATGAAAAACCTAGCAATGTTTATGGTGGTGTTTACAACCATTTTTTTAGTAGTATTTACCGTATTTAGTCAATTAGAAGTTTCTTTACGCATTATGAATGCTTTATTCTTAGCCGGAAATGCGTTAGTTTTATTGATGGTGTATACGGTTTTAAGGGATAAATACACTACTTCTAAAACGTTTAAGGATTGGTATGAAGATCGTCCGAAGCAATCGAATTAATTTTTTCAATACTAATTAAATAGAATAGTGCTTTCTTCTTTAAAAAAGTAAGAATTTAAGTTTCATTAAGGAAAGATAGTAATCTAAAAAATCTTTTTCACTCCTATTAAGATTGTCGGAAAACTGAGATCAGACAACCAAAAACCGACAACCGACAACCCAAAATAAAAAAAGCAACCCGTTTCCGAGTTGCTTTTCAGGGTAAAATATAGTTTGTGGAATTATTTCACATCAAAACGATCAGCATTCATGATTTTAACCCAAGCGTTTACAAAGTCGCGAGCGAACTTTTCTTTGTTGTCATCTTGGGCATACACTTCAGCATACGCTCTTAATATCGAGTTAGAACCAAATACTAGGTCCACACGCGTTGCGGTCCATTTGATAGCTCCGGTTTTACGGTCAACAATGTTGTAAAGGTTTTCTCCAACCGGTTTCCAACTGTAGCTCATGTCGGTTAAGTTAACAAAGAAATCATTTGATAAAACGCCTTCATTGTGGGTGAAAACACCGTGTTTTGTTCCGGCATAGTTAGTGCCTAATACTCGCATTCCACCTAAAAGAACAGTCATTTCCGGTGCGGTTAAACCTAACAATTGAGCTTTGTCTAACATCATTTCTTCCGGAGCAACGATATAATCTTTTTTCAGGAAGTTACGGAAAGCATCGTGCAATGGCTCAAGATCAGCAAATGATTTCACGTCGGTCATTTCTTGTGACGCATCACCACGACCGGGAGTAAAAGGAACCGTGATGTTGAAACCACCGTCTTTGGCTGCTTGTTCAATCGCAGCAGAACCACCCAGCACTATCAAGTCAGCCAAGCTTACTTTTTTAGCCAATCCGGATTGAATTTCGGTTAAGGTGTTGATTACTTTTTGCAAACGACCGGGCTCATTTCCAACCCAATCTTTTTGAGGAGCTAAACGAATGCGTGC
>JAFLBT010000170.1 GCA_017302935.1 Flavobacteriales bacterium
CCTGATAACAAAGGAAAATTAATGGTTGATCCGAATGCAAAATTGGAAGAAGAGCTAATCGTTCGCCCAACTAGTGAAGCCATTATTTGGAGTACCTATAAAAATTGGATTCAATCCTATCGCGACTTACCATTATTAATAAATCAATGGGCAAATGTTGTACGATGGGAAATGAGAACAAGATTGTTTTTAAGAACAGCTGAGTTTTTATGGCAAGAAGGACATACGGCTCATGCCACTGAAAAAGAAGCAATCGAAGAATCAGTAAAAATGATGAATGTATATGCAGAATTTGTGGAGAACTTTATGGCTATTCCGGTGGTAAAAGGTGTAAAAACAGAATCTGAACGTTTTGCCGGAGCCATTGAAACGTACTGTATTGAAGCTTTAATGCAAGATGGTAAAGCTCTTCAAGCGGGAACATCACACTTTCTAGGTCAAAATTTTGCTAAAGCTTTTGATGTGAAGTTTGCTACTGCTGAAGGTAAACAAGAACATGTTTGGGGTACATCTTGGGGTGTTTCTACTCGATTAATGGGAGCATTAGTGATGACACATTCCGATGATAATGGATTGGTTTTGCCTCCAAATTTAGCTCCAATTCAAGTGGTAATTGTTCCTATTTATAAATCAGATGAACAATTGGAAGCTATTTCAACTGAGGTAGAAAGATTAGTTTCTGCTTTACGCAAATTAAAAATTTCAGTAAAGTATGATAACAGAACAACTCACAAACCGGGATTCAAATTCAACGAATATGAATTAAAAGGTGTACCTGTTCGAATTGCAATCGGACCAAATGATTTAGAAAATGGAACGTATGAGATTGCAAGAAGAGATACGCTTACCAAAGAAGTTGTTTCAAAAGATGGAATAGAAAAATATATTCAAAATCTTTTACAAACAATTCAGAATGATTTATTTGCAAAAGCATTGGATTACAGAAATTCACATATTACGGAAGTAAACAACTTTGAAGAATTCAAATCATTATTAGATACAAAAGCAGGTTTTTTTGCCGCTCATTGGGATGGAACAGCGGAAACCGAAGAAAAGATTAAAGAGTTAACCAAAGCCACCATCCGTTGCATACCATTGAATAGAGTAGAAGAGGAGGGAACTTGCATGTTTAGCGGTAAACCATCTGTTGGTAGAGTACTTTTTGCGAAAGCTTACTAAAAAAAATCAAAAAAAGTAATTTGAACTATTGCGAGTGTAAAAAATAGTTGTATTTTTGCACTCGCAATTGATAAATGGCCCGTTCGTCTATCGGTTAGGACGCCAGGTTTTCATCCTGGTAAGGGGGGTTCGATTCCCCCACGGGCTACAAATTAAGTTCTCAAACTAAACTAAAAAATTCATTGGTCCGTTCGTCTAGGGGTTAGGACGCCAGGTTTTCATCCTGGTAACAGGGGTTCGATTCCCCTACGGACTACAAATTAGTTGTAAATTAGTTTTATAAAACAAAAATCAGTGTCTCGGTTTTTGTTTTATTAGTTAAAACCAAAGTGATTGTTTTTCAATTGTGGGAGGTTTTTCTTTTTTAACTAGTATTTATAAATTATTACATCTAAAATTAAAGAAAATGGCAAATCATAAGTCTGCTTTAAAAAGAATCAGAAGCAACGAAAAGAAAAGAGTATTAAACAGATATCAGCACAAAACGACTAGAAACGCTATCAAAGCTTTACGTATGTCAACTGATAAATCTGATGCTGCTGGAAAATTAGCTTCTGTAATCTCTATGATTGATAAATTAGCAAAGAAAAATATTATCCATGATAATAAAGCTTCTAATTTAAAATCTAAATTGACGAAACACGTAGCAAAATTATAATTTTTAGTTACGGTTATATAATAGAAATGCTCACTGAAAAGTGAGCATTTTTTTTATGAATATAATGGTTTTAATTCTTCTAACATTTCAACCGTAATTGGTTTTGATAAAAAGTGAGAAACGATGTTTTCGTATTGTTTTGCTTTATTATGATCAGAAGGATCAATGGTAGATGATAAAATAATCACTTTCGTGTTAGAAAAATCTTTGGCATAATTTTCTTGAAATTGCTTTAAAAAATCCCAACCATTCATAATTGGCATATTTAAGTCTAAAAAGATGAGTTGAGGCATCTCAAGCTGATTATCATTTTTATGTGATGAAAAATTGTCAATCAAATCTATTGCGTCTTTTCCATTGTTAGCAAAAATTATTTCTTCGCTAAAAGCCGCTTTAATGATAACTTTTTTGCACAACATTAATGTTATAGGATCATCATCTACGCACAATACTTTTTTCAACATTCTTACTTTTTAAAGGTTAGTGTAAATTGAGTTCCTTTGTTCACTTGACTCTCAACTTCTATTGAACCACCCATTGCTTCAATTTGTGATTTAACCAAATATAAACCAAGTCCTTTACTATCCGGATGGTCATGGAATCGTTGATATAATCCAAAAATTTTGTCGTGATTTTTTTCTAAATCTATACCAATTCCATTGTCTTTAATAACCAAATTTACAAAATTATCTTTATCAAATGCTTTAATTGTGATTTTTGGTGTTTTTTCAGGTGATCTGTATTTTAAGGCATTTGATACTAAATTAAGAATGATGCTTTCCATATAGGCTTTATTAATGGTAATGCATAACTCAGGGTCAATTTCAATCTTTAAATTTGGTTTGTGTAAATTAATTTGATTGCTTAATTGAAAAAATACATTTTCAAATATCTCAATAATAGAAACAGATTCTTTTAAAATAGAAGGATTATCTTTAATAATAACAACTTTTACCAAATCATCAATAGTTTCATTTAATAATTGAGTGGAACGTCTAAATCCATTTAAAATCTCTTGCAATTCTTCATTTTCTACCGGAACATCATCTAATAAATTCAATAATCCGGTCAAGTTTGACAATGGTGCTCTAAAGTTGTGAGAGGTGATATACGAAAATTGTTTTAAATCTTTGTTATTTTGCGTTAACTCTCTAATCAATTGCTCTCTCTCACTTTGTTGCTCTTTTTCTTTGGTTACATCTCTTTGAATGGAAATCCAGTGCGTATGTTCACCATCTTTATTGGTGACGGGGATCATAGAGAAATTAACCCAATATTCAGTACCGTTCTTTTTATAACTAATCGTTTCAATAAAACATTCTTTATATTTTTGAATAGCATTGGAAAGTTTTTCTAATTCTTTCCTATCCGCTTTTGGACCGGCAAACATAATTGGAGATTTTCCTATAACTTCTTTTGGTTTGTAACCGGTCATTTTTGTAAAGGCTTCATTCACAAAAATGATATTAGGAATTGGATGTTCAGATGTATCAGTATCCGTTATGACAACGGCATCTTTCGTTTGAGTAATTACCGTTTCTAATAATTTAAGTCGCTGTTCTTCCTCTTTTTGTTTGGTGATATCTTGAATGGCTCCTATCATTCTGACAGCTTTGCCTTCATCATCAAATAATAAAAAACCCCTGTCAAATACATATTTATAACTCCCATCCGCACATTTAAAACGGTATTCATCCTGCCAACGTTCTGTTTTTTGTTCCAAAAAGGAATAAAGTTTTACTGACATTTTCAAACTGTCCTCCGGGTGAATACGATCAAACCACCAAGTTGAAGTAGTTCCAACTTCCTCTTTTTTATAGCCAAAAATTCCCTGAATCCCCTTATTCCATACAAAAATGTCTTCTTGAATTTTCCAGTCCCAAATCGTATCACTGGTTGCTTTAGCTACAATATCATATCGTTCATTGGAATCTTTAATTTCAGTTGTACTACTTTGTAGTTGTTCTAA
Source organism: Flavobacteriales bacterium (assembly GCA_017302935.1). GTDB lineage: Bacteria > Bacteroidota > Bacteroidia > Flavobacteriales > Flavobacteriaceae > Flavobacterium. Next base: position 3,807 of record JAFLBT010000170.1, read on the forward strand.
AATGTTGATGTTTCTTTTGTCATTTTTAGCGATTACAAATCGAATTATTAAACCTGCAATAATGATAAATAAAACATCTTTAAGAAAGTGAAAAGTGATAAGAGCTTTTGTGTTTTGTTGAAAATAATCCTTGAGTAATAAATGGGTTATAATTGCCAAAAAGAGGGAGGAAATTATAAAAACAAAACTAATGATATTCGATTTACTCTTCATTGCTCAAAAGTGTGGATAAACTTTGATTGGTTATTAGAAACTTTTTTTTGTTGAGCAATATAGTAATCATATTTAAGGTGAATTTGGGAATAATTTTTACGAATTTAAAAATTTTTTTAATTCCTCATACGTTTTAACAGTGTACTTTTCTTTTTTAAGTGTTAAAATCGATTGAATACTCGATGGAATCTCCAATTCTATATTTAAATTTTTTTCAACTGTATCTAAAAATTTTACAGGATGAGCGGTTGCTAAAAAAACACCAATCGAAGAAGAATCATTCGAAAGATAGTTTTTTAAACCTAAATAACCAATCGCCCCATGTGGTTCCGATAAATAATTAAACTGTTTGTATAACTCTCTCATTCCTTCAACTGTTTCTTCATCATTGTATGAACACGAAGAAAATTCAGCTTTCAATTGATGAATATCATTATCATAAAGTGCTTGTATTCGAACAAAATTACTGGGATTACTAACATCCATAGCATTGGATAATGTTGGAATTGTGGGTTTCACATCAAAATTACCATTAATAAGGTATTTTGGTATAGTGTCATTACTGTTTGTGGCCGCTATCATGTGATGAATGGGCAACCCTAATTTTTTGGCTACAATTCCCGCACAACTGTTGCCAAAATTTCCGCTAGGTACTGAGAAAACTAATGGTTTATTTTCTTTCTTTAGTTTTTTATACGTTAAAAAATAATAAAACATTTGTGGTAACCATCTCGCAACATTGATGGAATTAGCTGATGTTAAATTCAAATTTTGCAATTCTTCGTCCAAAAAAGCTTTTTTTACCATATCCTGACAATCATCAAAAGTACCAACAACTTCAACCGCTTTTATATTTTGACCTAAAGTGGTAAGTTGTCGCTCCTGAATATCACTGACTTTATTTTGTGGATAGAGAATAACGACATCAACTCCCGAAACACCTAGAAAACCATTTGCAACAGCACCGCCAGTATCACCGGAAGTCGCTACCAAAATGGTGTTTTTTTGTGATGGTTGTTCACGATTAAAGTAAGCTAAACATCTCGACATAAATCGAGCACCAACATCTTTAAATGCTAATGTTGGTCCGTGAAACAACTCTAAACTATAAATTGATGAACTTATCGGAATTACGGGAAACTCAAAATTAATAGTTTCCTTCACAATTTGCTTCAATACTTCTTCCGGAATTTCATCACCAATAAATTGTTCAATGGCTTTGAAACAGATAAAATCATCTTCCAAATCCTCAATTTGTTCAAAAAAAGATGTTGGAAGGGGTTCAATATTTTTTGGAAAATAAAGCCCTTTGTCAGAAGCAAGTCCGTCGGTTAACGCTTTATTAAAATTAACATCCGGTGATTGAAGATTTAAACTTTTATAGAGCATTTGGTTCGTTTTACAATTCGCCATTTCTAGGTTGTAAATATGTAAAAACTTATTCAATTATCGAAGTATGAATGATGTTTTTTTATCGCATTTATTACTATTTTTGTGAAAAATAGTCAGATGCAACTCAAAACCAAATCTTTTTTATTTCAGTTACTTTCATTTGTAGTAATTTTTCTTCCTTTTAGAATAGTGTTGGACAAATTTACTACGTTTGAAGGAATTTTTCCTTCTATCATTTCGTTTGTAATAACTTTGATTTTAGCACCAAAGTTTCAAGTGGTAAAAACCAACGAAGAAGAAAAATTATTTATGAAATGGATTTTTAAAAAAGGAGTGCAAGAATTATAAAAACTATTTTTTAGGTGTAAGTTTCTTTTTGTAAATAGGAATAAAATAAGTGATAGTATAATTCATTCCTACACCAAATTTTCCACTATAAGTTCTGTTAAAACCAGGAATGTAGAGATTTTCAAAACCATTAGGTTCTTTGTTACTCATTAAGTAATTCATTCTGAAACTAAAACCGGCATAAAAGTTAGAAATGACTTCCGCTTTTACACCAAGTAAAAATTCACCCCAAACAGCATTCAATCCATTATATTTTTTATCCGAAATAGTTGAAGGAGCTTCTCCAAAATAAGGATTTTGATTATAGATTTTATAACTGTTAAGTTCCTGACTAAAGGTTGATGAACCAACTCTCAATCCCAAATAAATTAGATTTTCCATATCCAACCAATTCTCATATAGGTTATAGTCAAACCCAACTTTCAGATAACTTCCTTTAGTGGTATAATTTAATCGGTCTTCATTGGTTGTTTTATTTTCATTTCCGATTTCAGCAGCTAAATAATAATTTTTAGAAATGCGATAATCTCCAGCAAAC
>JAFLBT010000171.1 GCA_017302935.1 Flavobacteriales bacterium
ATCTCGTTCCTCTCTTCCCAAGGCATAGATACCTCCATAATTTATATGTAGGTTCCATTATACCCTCAGTTCTATGTGTAAACGATGTCTTGACTCTTTTTTGTTAACGATGTCATGGCGTAACACCACCTAAAGAAAGATATCGTTAAAGTTTTGGCCGTCGCCATGCGACTGGCCAAAAACATTTTGTTATTTTTTCATTTTCCCATTTTTTTATTCTTCTAATATCGTTTGTTTGACATTTTATTATCGTACTGAAATCCTGTTTTTCTATGTTAATGATGTTTTTTACCGTAAATTTTGATTTATGTTCATCTGTTATATAAAGATCAAAAGAAAAGGAATATTTTTCATTATTAGGCAGTTTTTCAATTGCATTTTTAATAATATCAGTTGGCACATGATAGGAAGAACTGGGTGTAATAAGATATGGATTTTCTTCCATGAGAGTTATGCCGTTTTCATACCAAGTAACGCCGTTTAAATAAATATTTCCCTTACCATTATTTTTTATATTAATGTTGTGAATATCTTGGGTAACTTCAGGTGATATTTGAAAATTTAGGTCGACTAATCGGGAATTAATCAAATTCTGTTTTCGTCCTATTGCAAAAGCTACGATCAGTGTAAGAAAAGAAATAATTGCTTGGGCAAAAAATATGTAAGTTTGTTTACTTGAATTGATTACTGCAAGCTCTTGGCAGTCCATATTGCTTTCCAAAAATAACGTCAAAGTTTTCGCAGCCGCTTGTCGGCTTGCGAAAAACGCATTGATATCTTTCGAATAATTGCACGGGTAATAAGAAGTGTGCAAGATTTTTTGTTAGCTAAATTAGTATTCAGAAAAATTACAAAAACTAGGACTCTTTTTTGGCGAGTCCAAAGCCAATACCAGAACCCAATTTATTAAAATCAAATCAAAAGATTAGTTTTATTGGATAGGGGAGGCCGTCATGAGATCGTACGAAAATTTCATTCGACGATTGTGTAACATCTTCGAGTTCCACAATCAAAAATAGATCTCCAGTCAGATGCTCGGTGTCGTCAGTTGTTTCATGTACCTCTATTATATCCATACCTAACTTTCTTTCATCAATGATTAATTCATCGACAGTTCCAACCAGGAGTCTGCCTTCCGGATCAGGCCCCATTTGAAAGCTTGCACCTTTAAATTTCGATAAAAAATCTGTCGTTAAATCTGCAAAACCTAACATTTCTATCTCCTCGAGTAATAGTTAAAACCTCTGTACCAATGGATTATCTTATCTATAAAGCACAAATGCAAATTTTGGCAAAATCACACCCTTGAAATTCAATAGAATGAAAAGGGGGTTTAACTGCAAGAGGTAACCGAGTTGAAAAATTCTCTAATGATTTCTCGAAAATGTCTCTGGTTGAACCAAGAAAGATATCGTTAAAGCGCACCGGGCGAAGCTCCGGTGACGCGAATTGTTATCTTTTCAATTAACTAATTTCAAAGAGTTCCTCAATTGCATCAATATTTTTTTCTATCTCTTCGCAAATTATTTTAAAATCTGGCAATGTTAATTGGCTGTCACCCAAGAATCCACCGCAAGCAGTAGTCAATTCTTTGCTATCTTTACCGATTTTTTCCATTAAACTTTGGAAATCAAAATAGTTAACTGTTTGGCGTTTAGATAGAAACTCGTAAGTGTCTGGCTGTTCGACGTTATATTTTTTAATTATCCCAAATTTCAAATAAACACGATCATTCGGAAAAAACTCTAGGCAAAAAACTAGGCTGTCTTTCCTGAAAACCACTGAATATCCACGGTTGTCGAAATAAGAAGAATAGCCCTTGGTGTGCATGAACGGACATAAATAATTATCAAATTCTTCGATCTTATATCTCATGTTGGCTTCAGAAAGATAACGGCAAAGTTTTTGCCGTTGCGTAGCAACTGGCAAAAAACGGTTTGTTAATTTTCGTAGTTACCTTTTCGAGCCACTCCGATTTTATTTATTTGTATAATTTTACGGTGGTTTTGACTAGTTATTAATATATCAATGTCTCTAGGAATTTTAGCTAGCTCATCAGATAATTCATAGCAGGTGCTTTCGATAACATTATTTCGGTCTATCACTATATAAAGTGGCATCTCTCCAAAAAATCCAGTTGCGATTTTCTGGAATTCTTCCACGTTAAATTCTTCATTAGCTCCCACAAAAAACCATTCATCCCCATTAACGAGTTCCCATTTTACCTGCCTACTCATGTGATTGGCTGCAATATAGATTTGCTTTGGATCCATCATTTAGAAAATTAACGTTATAGCGCACCGGGCGAAGCTCCGGTGACGCGAATTGTTAGGTCTCTATTCGCCAGTACCTATAATAACTTCTTTAATAACACCATTGATTCTTACATGTTTTTTGTTTTTACGGTATGAGTCAAGTTGATTCGCTTCGTCTTTAGATAACGATTCGCGCATGCATTTTTCTTTTGCTTTGTTTTTTAATTTTGGACACTTATAGTTTTCTTTCCAATATTCCGCAGCATCCCAGAACTCTAATCTGTCTTTCATGACTTGACCTTCTTCTTTTTGGCATTCTTTAAGATCTTCTCCAGTCAAACCAGAGCAACTGGCCCAAGCATTATTTATTAAAAAGAGTGTTGAAAAAATTGATGCTAGTGAAATGAATCTTATATGGAGAATTATCATGAGAGACCTAACGTTTCAGTTTTGCGGACGCTTTAGCGCTCCGTCAAAAACGTTTTGTTATGTTTAGATATTTTACACACTTCGTCAAGCGTTTGAATAACTACGATCAATTCGCTTACATAAATCGTACCTGTTCTTTCTTGCTCGTAAGCATACCTCCACTTAATGAATGCGTCGCTTATTTTTTTTAAATATTCAGTGAAATTTGGTTTATCTAGCTCACATAATTGAGCGAATTTATCTAAGTTGCTAGCTATTAATTCGTGAACTTCTTGTGGCAATTTACCATATAACTTTAAGAGTCTGTGGCCAGTAAGATTTTGTCCATTGATTTGACCCAGACACTTTAGATATAATTCTATAGAGAATACGCCGTTCACAACGAAAGGCATAACGCAATTTGGATTATGTGGCGATTTTGTTAGTCCACTTTCAAAGATAAGTTGAGTAGCAAAACCAAACGATCTAGCCTGCCTTAGTATTGCATCAACTAAAGTTATTTCTGAAGCAACCCCTTTGTCTTTAATCATTCTTGAGGCTATTTCGATATCTTTCTCCACATCGCCTGTCGAGATGTGCTTACCAACTTCTACTCCATTATAAAAAACAGATTTTGTTAGCGCCATTGGAATTCCATGTTTTTAGAAACATAACGTTTTAGTTTTTCACGTCGGCTTGCCGACTGTGAAAAAACGTTTTGTTAATTGCGGCCACTTTCTTTTGACATCTTATATTGACATATTTCCTTATCATGATTGCAGTAAAATTCCCAATTCCCGTTGGCATCTTTGTAATTTAGAGTTATCCATTTATCTTCCTGATGGTCCACGTTACTTGTTGCCTTATTGAATCTTTCCAAAAACTTTAAAAAATCAGCGCGATTAAAATGAAATTCTCCATATGAAACAGCATTATCCAAATGGTTATTCGTAATGATATTGCGGGTGGAATCTGGTAATATATCTGGAAGCCACCCACGTTCGAAAAGCTTCTTTTCTTTAGCCTCTGCTATATTAGAGTAGTGATCCTGCTTTTCTGAACAACTAATTAATGTCGATAATAGCAAGAATGGAATGATTAAATTTCTCAAAGCAATTAACGGCTAAGTTTTTGCCGCCGCTCGTCGGCTGGCAAAAAACGGGTTGATATACACGTTTTTGTAATTTTACAGAATAAATAGTTTGAGACAATATTAGTTAAAGAGTTCGCCAAGTGCTTTTCCTAATTGCTCTGCATCTCTTTGATTTTGTTCTTGTTGCTGTCTTTGAATTCTTTGTCTAATTTCAGCTGCCTGCAATCCCTTTAAATAACTATCCGCATATGAATCGTTACTCACAGGAGGGATATAAGGTTGAACATTTTGATTCGCAAACGGATACGTCGTAGGTGCTTGCTGCTGCCTCGTGACGCAAACACAAGTGCCCTGATTATAATTGGATGAAGTTGCACACTTGGCTACAGAATTGAAATAACATCCTGTGCACTGATAGTCATACTGACATTGAGCACTTAATCCAATTGGTGTAAACAAAATTATAATTGAAATAAAAATTTTCATAAATATATTTAAATTACCTTAAAGTGTATATCGGTTTAGTTTTTCACGTCGGCTTACCGACTGTGAAAAAACGTTTTGTTATACACAGATCATCTTTCGCATGGAAAGTAATTTGCATATGTCGCCAAAATTACTGACCTTATTGGCATGTCATCAGGCATATTTTTTGATGTTATAAAGTCTCGAATCATTTTATACATGGCGTTGTCATTCAGACCATTTTCCGGCAAACAAAATTTCTTTACGCCATTCGCTGTTTCCATGCCCACGTATAATCCATCGGTTACGCCTTTTACGTAACCATAGCAATTGACGGAATTTATCATTTCTTCGTTTGTCATTTTCTGCATTTTGAGATTTTCATTTAACATCTCAGTAGGTAAACAAGATTTTTTAAACTGTGAGACTGTTAATAGTTCTGCACTGGCGGTCGTTGTTATTAGAACTATGATAAGAAATACGATTTTATGTTTTATCATTTGGCCTTTACGAAAGTGTATAACTTTATAAATTTGCGGGCCGATTTCGGCTCCGCAAAATTGGATTGTTACATTGCAATCCAAACACTTACTTCAAGTTTACAAAACTAGGTCCGACCGCACAAGGTAGAACTTCGATCTTTTGCCAAACATTTCCAGTTACATAAGGCTCAGTCGCAAGGTAACTATCAACTTCCTCACGGGTATCCATATTTACTACATATACGGAGCCTATCATTTTCCTATCCTCGTCTAGCATCGCAACACCGTATAACACTTTTCCTTTGTCTCTCAGTTGATCTCCGAGTTTGATATGATTAGGTCGAGCTGCTAGGCGCCTTTCTAATGCTTGCTCATCTTTTCCATCGTAACCAAGAATTAAAAATGGCATTTGATTTTGTTCTCCTGGGATTTGGCGAAAGCAATGTAACGTTAAAGCGCACCGGGCGAAGCTACGGTGACGCGAGTTGTTATACTAAAGAGTCAGTCGTTAATATATGACTAAAGAATACTGTGTCTCCTAATCAGAAGGCAAGTTAAACTTAAAGTTTATGTAGCATGAGAGTATACTTCCTATAATTATTCCTAGAAGAGACACAAGAATGTATAAGGTAACACTTGGTCCCATAATTACTCCAGTCCATTTACTATCCATAATTTGGGCGTAGGGTTCAGCAAAATAAAAACCTAACTTTATAAGCATAAAGGGAAGCACAAAAACTAATATAAGAAATTTCACGAAACGAATTATCTCTCTGGGATAATTCGAACTAAGGGTTTTAGACGATATTGCAAAAAGACAGAATGCTAACATTAAAATAGCTATTACAATTATTGCGATATTGAATTTAATCATAGGTTAAGAGTTAGATACTAAGAAGTTATGGAAAGTGTGATTATTTTTGTGATATCAAGTCATAAAATTAATCTAAGAATTCGTACTTAGGTTAACTTGAAAGACGATATTAACCACCAAGTATAACGTTCCAGTTTTTGCCGCGGCTCTGCCGCTGGCAAAAAACGTATTGATATCCTAGATTTAGTCCCTGAGAAATTTCCAGAAACAGCCATAAGGATCTAAAATCATAATAACTGGTAAAACTAATAAGCACATGCCTACAACAATTATTAACCATTTATTTTCTAACTGATTACGGTAATAGCATAAATAAAGAAGAGTTGAGAAAAGTAGTGCGACCCAAGCAAATTCAGTAATGAATAGCAAACCTAAAGCATAACTTTCAAACTTTTGAGACCAACTACATTGAACTTGATTCAAAATGACTTGGCAACTTCCTTTTATCAAACCCTGCCATGCAGCACACCAGAAATTTAGAACCACTAGGAAGATGAGCTGCGGCAGACACAAGAATAATAAAATATTTCGCCAGAAGTTCTTATATTTTACTTTCATTTCTTAAATAGGATATCGGCAAAGTTTTGCGGGCGGCTCTGCCGCTCCGTCAAAAACGATTTGTTACCCTTCGATGTCATTAGGTTTATAAGCAGTTACAGTAATTTCAACCGTAGCTCCCAACGCAAGACGAACAACCTGCA
>JAFLBT010000172.1 GCA_017302935.1 Flavobacteriales bacterium
TGCTGAATTTCGTTTTTTTATATTTTTCTGGATTATCTTCAAAAACATCACAAGCCCCGTGGGTTACCAATTTTTGATGCATAATTTTTTTTGTTTTGAAATCATATACGAAAAAGCGGTTTTTACCGGAATGTATTCGCATGTCAATTAAAAAATAAAAATCCTCATTAAACTTGTTTTCTTGGCAAAAATTGAGTGCTTCTTTATGAATGGAAGTGTAATCTCTTTTTTGCGGAATTGACTGCGTGTGATTACAATTTAATAAAGCAAAAAAGAGGAGTAAAAGTATCTTATTCATAAATTGTTTTTTTTTATTAACACAAAAAATACCTTAATAGTATATTCTAAAGAATAAATCCAATTGTCTCACAACTGATAACTAACATCTTTTCCCTATCTTTGCCGGCTTTTAAAAATAAATTATGTTTGGAAATCGAGTAGTAAAAGGAGTGTTTTTAGTTGGACTGGGTGCAACGAGTTATGGGATGCTGGCCACGTTTGTTAAATTGGCTTATCAGGAGAATTTTACTACCGCTGAAGTGACGACTGCACAATTTGTCTTAGGAATTTTGGGGGTATTACTTATCAATTCAATTCAACGAATACAACATAAAAACACAGCAATTAAAGCAACCACCAAAAATATTTTTCAACTCATGCTTGCCGGGACTTCGCTGGGAATGACAAGTGTTTTTTATTATTTATGCGTTCGTTATATTGATGTTTCAATTGCCATTGTTCTTTTAATGCAAACCGTTTGGATGGGAGTTTTATTAGAAATGATTTTAGATAAAAAACCCCCTTCAACCCAAAAAATTGTTGCCGTAATTATTGTTTTAATTGGAACAGCATTGGCAACCAACCTATTGAAAAACGAAATAGAATTGGACTGGCGGGGCATTTTTTGGGGAATGCTAGCCGCTGCATCCTTTACAACTACAATGTTTACGGCTAATCGAGTGGCACTTGGTATTTCTTCCGCACAACGTAGTTTATATATGTTATTGGGCGGAGCTGTGATTGTGTTTGGATTTGCCATTGCTACACAAAACACACCTTTTAATTTTGACATCTTCTTAAAATGGGGAATAGTTTTAGCTCTATTTGGCACGATAATTCCACCTATGTTATTGAATGCCGGTTTTCCTTTGACCGGAATTGGACTCGGTAGTATTGTATCTTCTTTAGAATTACCCGTTTCAGTTTTAATGGCCTATTTTCTACTAAATGAACACGTAAATTCATGGCAATGGTTGGGCATAATCTTGATTATTGTAGCCATCATCATTATGAACATTAATTTAAAATTGAAAAAAAATTAATAGAATTATTTCTACATTGTTAATTTATTAACATTTTTTTTATAAATTCGTAGCAGTCATAACGATTGTTCTATGGATTTACCTTGGCATTTGTATTGTATGGCGGTTATTTACTTCATAGCCGGATGCAACCATTTTAGAAATCCTAAACTTTACATAAAAATTATTCCTGAATATTTTCCCAATCGAAAATTACTGAATAGTCTTTCCGGTTTAATCGAAATTATTTTAGCGGTTTTATTGTGTGTTCCTCAAATTACAAGTTATGCAGCTTGGGGAATAATTTTACTTTTAATTGCTGTTTTTCCTGCAAACTTATATATGTATCAACATAAAAAAGCTTCACTTGGTTTGCCAAAGTGGGTTTTGCTTTTGCGTTTACCTTTACAATTATTACTGATTTTTTGGGCATATCAATACACAACTATTCATTAATCTAACCTTACTTTATCATGAAAAAACTATTTGCAGAATTTTTTGGAACCTATTGGTTGGTTTTTGGCGGATGCGGAAGTGCACTTTTTGCCGCCGGAATTCCAAATTTAGGTATTGGCTTTACCGGAGTTTCATTAGCTTTCGGTTTGACTGTTTTAACAATGGCCTACGCTGTTGGACATATTTCGGGCGGACATTTTAATCCGGCAGTTTCGTTTGGACTTTGGGCCGGAGGAAGATTTGACGCTAAAGATTTGATTTCCTATATTATTGCTCAATGTATCGGTGCTTTGGCCGCAGCAGCAACGCTTTACTTTATCTTAAATGGTCAAGATAATTTTCTGGGAATAGATAATACACAAGCAGGTGCTTTTGCCTCCAATGGTTATGGAGCCTTTTCACCATCCGGTTATTCAATGAGTGCCGCTTTTGTAGCCGAATTTATTTTAACCATGTTTTTTCTTTTGGTTATTTTGGGGGCAACTGATAAATTCGCCAACGGAAAATTTGCCGGAATTGCTATTGGATTAGCTTTAACCTTGATTCATTTAATCAGTATTCCAATTACGAATACATCTGTAAACCCGTCACGTTCAACATCGCAAGCTATTTTTACAGGTGGAGAACCGTTAATGCAACTTTGGCTTTTTTGGGTAGCTCCTATTTTGGGTGCTATTGCAGCCGGAATTATCTATAAAAAAATATTACAAAACCACGAAAACTAACAAATTTCAACCTTAAGTTTTCTTAAAAGCGATAGATTTTTCTATCGCTTTTTTTAATTTTACAAAATGAACACACTTTTTTCAAAAGAAATTCTTCATTTCAATCTTCCTGATGCTGATATAACTTATTATCCGGGGTTTTTTGATTTGGAAAAAGCAAACGAATTGTTTTTCAAACTCAAAACAGAAATTCCTTGGCAACAAGATGATATTACCGTTTTCGGAAAAACCTATGCTCAACCAAGATTAACCGCTTTGTTTGGCAATGAAGGAAAACCATATTCCTATTCAAACATCGTCATGCATCCTCACAAATGGAATCCATTGTTGATGTTTATAAAAAATGAAGTGGAAGAAATTTGCCAAGAACAATTTACTACCGTTTTATTAAATTTATACCGCAACGGAAAAGACAGTAACGGTTGGCACGCCGATAATGAAAAAGAGTTAGGACAAAATCCGGTCATTGCATCTGTAAGTTTTGGTGCGGAACGAAGTTTTCATTTACAACATAATACCCTCAAAGAAGCTAAACTTAAAATTAAATTAGAACACGGAAGTTTATTGGTAATGAAAGGGAAAACGCAACATTTTTGGAAACATCAAATTCCGAAAACAGCCAAACCTATTGGAGAACGAATCAATCTAACCTTTCGAATTATTAAATAAATTTTTATTTTAGTAAAAAAATTCATGGAAACAATTATCAACTATTTCGAAACCATTCCTTCTCTTCATCGCGGATTAATTTTGGTTGGCGGAATAACTCTTTTTTGGCTTATTGAAAATGCTTTTCCGCTTTTCAAATTTAATTACAATAAAATCCAGCATGCAGGAATCAATATTTTTTTCACCATAACCACCATTGTAGTGAATTTTGTTATGGCATTTATATTGTTGTTAGCCGCCGATTTTTCTATTCAACAAAATTTTGGTTTACTGCAATGGTTGCCACAAATGAACATTTGGGTTTATACACTTGTCGGATTGTTGCTTTTGGATTTAATTGGTGCATATTTGGTTCATTTAGTAGAACATAAAGTGAAATTCTTGTGGCGATTTCACCTCATTCACCATACTGATACTTGGATTGATACCACTTCTGCCAACAGACATCATCCCGGCGAAAGTGTCATTCGATTCCTTTTTACTGTTCTCGGTGTTTTAATTGTGGGAAGTCCAATGTGGATGATTTTCCTTTATCAATCCTTATCCGTAGTTTTTTCGCAATTCAATCATGCCAATATTCCATTACCAAAAAAACTGGATAAATTTTTGAGCTATTTTATCATTTCGCCTGATATGCACAAAGTTCATCACCATTACAAACTACCTTATACCGATAGTAATTACGGAAATATTTTCTCGGTTTGGGATAGAATTTTTGGCACTTATTCTTATTTAGATAGAGAAAAAATCGTTTACGGAGTAGATACGCACATGGATCCAAAAGATAACAATATACTATCTAATTTGCTAAAAATTCCCTTTCAAAAATATCGTTCTCCGGAAAATGAATAAAAATTTTTAGCTCAATGAAAAAGTGATTTATTTTTTTAGTAATATTGGTTAAAAATCTGAGAAACGTATCATAAATTAATTTGTGCTTTTGAACTAATGAAAAAAAGTAAAAGAGTAGAGCTGACCAGCGAAGAAATCGATCGCGTTGTCAGTATGGCTCAAGAGGAAAGAAAACCTTTTGAGGTACTAAAAGTGGAATTCGGTATTTCTGAAAATGAAGTGACCGAAATAATGCGAAAAAGGCTTTCCAAAGACAATTTTGAGCTTTGGAAAAAGAAAGTAACGGCAAGCAAACCCAAGCCTAAACCGATTGTAGATGATTTTGATGATGATTTAGACAGTAAATATTACATCAAAAATAAATTTGATTAAGTTTAATTTAACTCTTGTTCAGCAAGAGTTTTTTTATTTTATAATTTACTTTGTTTCAAATTTTAAGTATGAAAAACTTTTCTGAAGAAGCAATTGACCGAATCATAGAAATGGCGTGGGAAGACCGAACTCCATTTGAAGCCATTGCCATTCAGTTCCAACTTTCTGAACAGGAAACGATTGAACTCATGCGTCGAGAAATGAAGCCGTCTAGTTTCAAAATGTGGAGAGAACGAGTACAAGGCAGAAAAACCAAACATGCCAAACTAAGAGAAGACGAAGTAGGTCGTTTTAAATGCACGCTACAAAGACAAATTACCCATAATAAAATTTCAAAAAGAAGATAAATTTTACACTCTTCTTAGGTTGATATTTTGTATATTTCGTGAAAATTTATAGCAACTTATTCATGAAAAAATTTTATTCTTTTATTCTTTTTTTTGCTACTATCCTTTCCTATTCGCAAGAAGTTACCGGTGACTGGTATGGAAATTTATCTGCCATGGGAAGTGAAATAGGTTTCGTTTTTCAAATCACCAAAAACGGAGACAAATTTAGCGGAACGATGAGTGTACCCCAACAAAATGCGAATGGAATTCCACTTTCTTCAGTAACATTTAATGATAACACATTAACTATAAAATTTGATCCTGCGGGATTAAATTATAGTGGCAAACTAAACAATCGTCAAATTGATGGAACATTTTCTCAAAACGGCATGACCTTTCCTTTGGTTTTGACCCGAGAAAAACCGGAAGCTAAAAAAATAAATCGTCCACAAGAGCCCAAAGCACCATTTCCTTATGAATCGGAAGAAGTGACATTTGAAAACAGTGCTGAAAAAATTACACTTGCCGGTACATTTACCTATCCAAAAACAAAAAACTTTCCCGTAGTAATTCTCATTTCCGGGAGTGGTCAACAAGACAGAAATGCAGAAATTTTTGGTCATAAACCCTTTTGGGTTATTGCCGATTACTTGACCCGAAACGGAGTCGGCGTGTTGCGAATAGATGATCGAGGAGTCGGAAAATCCGGTGGCGACCCGAGTACATCAACCAGTTTAAACTTCGCCTCTGATATTGAAGCCGCTTTTCAGTTTTTGAAAAAAAATCCGTTAGTGAATGCCAAAAAAATTGGTTTGATCGGACATAGCGAAGGAGGAATGATCGCTCCAATTGTAGCTGCCAAAAATCCATCATTTCAATTTATTGTTTTGTTGGCAGCCCCGGGCATTCCATGCGATGAATTGCTTTTAGAACAATCTTATCTTATCGGAAAATCATCCGGAATGAACGAAACAGATTTATTGGAAACCAAAAAAATCAATCAACAAATTTATACAGTTGTAAAAAGTGAGAAAAGTAATGAGGTAGCTTTGGCTGAATTAGAAAGCATCTTTTTTAACATGTATAAAGAGGATACTGCTTTTAATACCTTAGAAGAAAAAGACAAAAAAACAGTTGTTCAACAACAAATTAGTCCCTTACTCACACCATGGTATCGTTATTTTATTCGATATCGTCCAGAGGTAAATTTGGAAAAAATTACCTGTCCGGTTTTGGTTTTAAATGGCGAAAAAGATCTTCAAGTTCCGCCACAAACCAATGTTGAAGGTATAAAAAAAGCGTTATTAAAAGCCAAAAACAAATCGGTAACCACAAAAGTATATCCCAATTTAAATCATTTATTTCAAGAATGTAAAACCGGAAGCGTTGAAGAATATGGCACAATAGAACAAACGTTTTCACCACAAGTTTTACAAGACATAAAAGACTGGATTATAAAGCTTCAATAA
>JAFLBT010000173.1 GCA_017302935.1 Flavobacteriales bacterium
AAGCTGCGATAGAGTTTCAAACTACTGCTGTTGGTGCTTCCGGTGCATTGTATGGAATATTAGTGGCATTTGCTTTTATGTTTCCTAATGCGGAATTGATGTTATTATTTTTGCCAATACCAATAAAAGCAAAATATTTTGTTCCCGTTTTAGTTTTAGGTGATTTGTTCATGGGACTTCAAGGGGGGTCTATATTTGGCGGAGGTGGTGGCATTGCCCATTTTGCTCACGTTGGAGGTGCAGTTACCGGTTTTTTGATGATGTGGTTTTGGAAGAAAAATCAGTTTAATGATAGGAGATGGGATTAAGAGCGGGGGTAAGGTAATAGGTAAAAGGTAATTGGAAAAAAGATGAGTATTTTTAATGAAATAAAACAACAATACCGTATGGGTGGTGTAACAGAAAAGTTAATCTACCTTAATGTATTTTTATTTGCGATTCCGTGGGTACTAACCGGTATATTATTTCTATTTGGAATCAAATTTAATTTTACGCAGTTTATCAGTTTATCTTCAACTCCGGCCGATTTACTTTGGAAACCATGGTCGGTTTTGAGTTATGCTTTCTTCCATGCAGATATTTTTCATATTCTATTTAATTTAATCATTTTCAATTTTGCAGGACGTTTGTTTTTGACCTTTTTTACTCAAAAACAATTGTTGAGTTTGTATCTCATGGGGGCCATTTTTTCGGGCTTAATATTTGTTATCAGTTACTTAATTTTTCCTGCCTTAATTAATCAAAATGCAACATTAATTGGTGCTTCAGGTGCTATAATGGCTGTTCTTTTTGCTACAACTACTTATGCTCCGTATATGCAAATTCGTTTGTTGCTGATAGGAACGGTTAAACTTTGGCATATCGCTTTATTTTATTTAGTTATTGATTTAATTAGCCTTTCTTTTAGTAATGTGGGTGGACATATCGCACATCTTGGTGGTGCTTTGTTTGGGTATTTATATAGTAGTCAACTAAAAAAAGGAACAGATGTTACTAAATCATTTACTTCATTTGTAGATGGTTTGGTTAATTTATTTAAGAAAAGAAAATCGACTCCTTTCAAGAAGGTACATAACAATTCAACCTATTCTAAACCAAAACCTGTTGCAAAAGATAAAACACAACAGCAGATTGATGATATATTAGACAAAATCAGTAAGTCAGGTTATGATAGTTTAACCAAAGAAGAAAAAGAGTTTTTGTTTAAAGCCGGAAATAATAATTAGTTTCGTTATATGAAAAAGTTGGGCTGGTTTAATAAAGGAATATTTTACATCAATATTGTACTCACGATATTGACCTTTACGGCTTATATACTTCCTTTTTTAGCTCCAAAACTATTTCCTTTATTATCTGTTTTTACGCTTTTTTTGCCATTAATGCTTATTTTGAATTTGTTATTTTTTGGTTATTGGTTACTTCAATTCAAACGCCAAATGTTGCTTTCAGGAGTAGTTTTATTATTAGGCATTACGTTTGTATCAAAATTTTATAAATTTTCGGAAACAAACTTACCCAAAGAAGAAAATGATTTTGTGGTGATGAGTTATAATGTCCGTTTGTTTAATTTGTATGATTGGATTAAACGAGAGGATGTTAGCGATCAAATTTCAGATTTTATTAAAGAACAGACGCCTGATATTTTGTGTATTCAAGAATTTTCAAATCGAAATGAAGTAGATTTTAGAGTATATAAACATAAATATATCTTTATTGAAGGTAAGAATACAAAATTAGGACAAGCTATTTTTTCTAAATATCCGATTGTAAATGAAGGTGTAATTCCGTTTCCAAATTCTACTAATAATGCCGTTTATGCAGATATAAAAAGAGGAAAAGATACGATTCGGGTTTACAGTATCCATCTACAATCTATTAAAATTACGCCGGACGTACACGAAATTGATGAGAACATTCAAGGTGTTTCTCAAAATCAATCTAAACGCATCTTTAGACGTATGAGTAGTTCGTTTAAGCTTCAACAACAACAAGCCGAAATCATCAAAAAGCATAAATCAGATTGTCATTATCCTATAATTGTTTGTGGGGATATGAATAACAGCCCTTTTTCGTTTGTGTACAGAAGTATCAAAGGTGATTTAAACGATACTTTTGAAGAAGCCGGAAAAGGTTTTGGTACCACGTATAATTTTAAATATTATCCTGCTAGAATCGATTATATTTTTGCAGACAAACAGTTTAAAGTCAAACAATTTCAATCTTTTCCGAATTTTAAAAATTCAGACCATTTTCCGATAGTTTCAAGGTTAGCTTTTGATATAGAATAATCTATAAGATTTGTTTTTTAAGATAATCTAAAGCATATCTACCTTCGTTAAACAATAAATCTAAGATGGTTAAATTATTAATGAATCCATGTTTTTCAGCAAAAACTTGTTGATAGGGTTCACAAATGGTTGTGTCTTTTTTTCCATTTGCCAGATACCTAAAATCATTCACTTCTGACACTTCATGAAAATATTCAGCTGTGTATTCCGGTTGAATTGCAATGCCTAAACACTGATTTACAATTTCGAAAAGCTGAATATTTAAGTCAAATAGAAAGGTGTGTTGCTTTTCAAAAATAGGGGCAATATCATCTTCAAAATATTCAAAAAATGGTGAAGTGCGATAAGCGGCTTCTAACGATTTAAAATGCTGCTTTTGCCAATTAAATGCAGGTTCAATTTTGATGTCTTTGTATTTTTGATGAGCAGTTTTGGAATGTTTTATCGGAATGTTCAACAATTGAATTCCATTCGGACTATAAATATACATTCTGTTCCGATTGGTTTGTTTTTGATAATTGTCTTCCTTTTCAATAACCAATTCTTCTGCTTGAACTATTGCGGCATATTGACTAATTGACGGAAAATAAGTGGGATGTAAAAGGGTTTTCATGACCAGTTATGCACTTTGTTTTTTCTTGCGTTTGCGGTAAAAACTATAACCATTCCATCCAATTAAAACAATTACAAAATACATAAAATAGGATACCGGTTCTCCATTTCCACCAACAGTTGTAAACATTCTTTCCCATCTTATTTTATCTAAAGCTTTACTCCAAGGAACATTTTGATCTAGACTTAACCAAATAAACACAGGTTTACCAACAATGTGGTCAGAAGGAACAAATCCCCAATAGCGGCTATCTTCTGAGTTGTGACGATTATCACCCATCATCCAATAATAGTCTAATTTGAATGTATAGTCTTTCGCTACTTTACCGTTTATTCTGATTTCATCGCCATTAACTTCCAATTTATTTTTTTCATAATCAGTAATTATCATTTTATAAAATGGAAGAGTTTCTTTATTTAGTGCAACTGTTACACCAGCTTTAGGTATGTATAATGGCCCCATGTTGTCACTGCTCCAATCTGGCTTTGTATGGGGAAAAATAGCAGTTGAACCTTCTGCAATATCATATTTTAGAGAAACTACTCTACTGTCTTTTTTTATTTCTTCTGCTAGTTCCTTCGTTAAATTTAAATAAGCAAATTTTGTAGAAACACCCATTTCTAATTTTTTAAAATCCTCTTCATCCAGTTGACCATCAACAGTAGCTTGAGTACTGTCTTTATAAACTTCAACAAGCTTTGAATTACTATTACCACTCGTTAAATAGTGTTTAATGGACGGAACATCCCAATATTTTCGATTGATAGTATAATAGTATCTAACTTCGGTGAGTTTATAGGTATTGATAAAATCCCCTAGGTTATTATCTTTAAATTCAACTTTATAAAAATGTTGTAATTTTTGGCGATCATGTAATGGAAGAACTTTCCCATTTACATAAACAACCCCATTTTTAATCGCTAAACTATCTCCCGGAATGCCAAGGCATCTTTTAACGTAATTTGATTTTTTATCCAATGGTTTATCAACACGTCTTCCTGAACGATCTCTAAATTGATAAACCGTATCTACCGGCCAATTAAAAACAACAATATCATTTCTTTCAATATTTTCTATCCCGGGAAAACGGAAAGAAGGCAATTGAGGCCAACTTAAATATGATTTGTTTTTTGTAAGCGGAATAGAGTCATGCACCATTGGCAAACCAACTGCTGTTGTAGGAGTTCTGGCACCATAATGAAACTTGCTTACAAATAAAAAGTCGCCAATAAGTAATGATTTTTCTAAGGAAGAAGTAGGAATGGTAAAGGGTTGCATAACATAAGTATGCACAGTAGTCGCCACAACAATAGCAAACAAAATTGAACTAATAAAATCAGCTGTTGGGTTTTTCGGATGAAGACTTCTGTCTTTTATATGATGAAGATCTTGTGAATAATTAAAATAATAGATAATAAAACCAAATGTAATGACAGCTAAAAATGTATCTAAGGCTGAATTTTTACCAAAACTTCTCATGGTTTCCACCCATATAACCGGAAACATGATTAAATTGACAATAGGAATAAAAAGCAAGAATGTCCACCACCAAGGGCGATTGATGATTTTCATCAAAACAATTGCATTATAAACCGGTACGGCGGCTTCCCATGATTTTCTTCCTGCTGCTTTATATAATTTCCAAGTTCCTAAATAGTGGATAATTTGAACAACCAAAAAGAGAATAAACCATTGATATAAAGTCATTTTTGTATATTTTTAATTTGATAATTATTACATTTAACAAGCAATTAGTACCTAAAAAAGGTTTAATGTTACGCTAAAAAGGTTTATTTTAAATCCAAAACATCTTTCATAGTAAAGACCCCTTTTTTACCAATAATCCATTCAGCTGCAATCACAGCACCGAGTGCAAACCCATCTCGATTATGAGCAATATGTTTGATTTCAATTGTGTCAACAACAGATTGATAAAAAATACTATGAGTTCCCGGAACTGCATCAATTCGTTTCACATCTATAAAAACATCATCCGGTGTTGGATTTTCAATACTCCAACTGTTTTTTGACGTATGATTAATAATTGCATTCGCTAAAGAAATTGCTGTTCCACTTGGTTTATCTAATTTTTGAGTGTGATGAATTTCTTCCATAGAAACATCATATTGCGAAAATTTAGCCATCATTTTAGCCAAATAATCATTTAACTCAAAAAATAAATTTACTCCTAAACTAAAGTTTGAACCATAAATAAAAGCACCATTGTTTTCTTTACAAAGATTGACCATTTTATGATAATCATGTAGCCAACCAGTAGTGCCGGAAACTATTGGAGTATTATTTTCCAGACAAGCGGTAATGTTTTGCACCGCAGCATCAGGAATGCTAAAATCAATGGCAACATCTGCATTGTTTAAACCCTCAAAAGAGTCTTGACTACTTTTTTTAAGCACAATTTCATGACCTCTTTCCAAAGCAATTTTTTCAATTACTTTACCCATTTTTCCATATCCGAACAGTGCAATTTTCATTAGAACTTAAAATTTAATACGATACCAACATTATGTTTATTATTGAAGTCATTTTGATAGATATCCGGACGAACAGACAAATTATCATTTACATTGAATTGTAACAAGTGAGCATCAACATTGGCATCAATTATATTCAAAACATAGAATCCTAACATCACAACCAACGAAATGTCACGGTTTCTTTGGTAAGTTCGTTGAGCATTTATCAACACATTATTAGAATAAATTCCAAAATATTCATCATCCGTATAACCTTCTAATCTTCGTTTGTAGATGTTTCGAAATTCTTTATAGTTTTTGTTGTTTTGATTATAGAAATAATAACCAATTGCTATTCCTCCATAAACGATTGGAATTTTCCAATATTTTTTGTTGTATGCTTGACCTAAACCAGGTAAAATTGCAGAATAAAATGCTGCTTTTGATGGTGCAAGCGGATCAATAGGTTTGTATTGAATAGAATCTGTTTTGCTTTTAAATTCTTCAATTTGAATTTGAGAATAGGTGGAATGCATTCCTAATAAAAGAAATACAATCATTGCTATTTGTTTAACCTTCAACACTATCCTTTGATTAATGCAATTATGCGTTGAAAATCAGCTTCAGATTTAAACGGAATGGTG
>JAFLBT010000174.1 GCA_017302935.1 Flavobacteriales bacterium
CTGGTGGAATTAAAGTACCATGATTTCTCGAATTTGTGCTTCTATTCGTGTTTGAAGCTGTACTGGATAAAGCAGCAGTATTGATTGGAATCGAGCCTGGATAGTCTTTTTTATATTTATCTAAAGGAGCCAATCCATTTGAATACGTATCAATATCTAAAGGATTAAAATCTAATATATTTCCATCACCTTTTGAAATAGTTGGAATCATAACTAAAGTATGCAAAGCACCGTAATCCTTCATGTTTGGATTTTTTAGTGTTGGAATCAAATCGGGGTATTTTTCCATTTCAATTTTTTCAGGATAGCTGGCATAATATATTCTGATGCCTAAATCATCCGTTGTTAGTCCAGGTTTAGCTCGGGTTGAAATTTTCTCAACATGATAAATAAACTTTTTTAACGTTTCAAAATCAAACCAGATAGAATAGGCGTCATTAGTTGTCTTGGAGTTTTGATGTGTATTAATGAATTTTAATTGATTATCACGGTAATTTTCCGTCATTTGATGAACCAAATCAGCATCAAGCGTACTGATATCTTCTTCAACATACTCCCAACAAACACTTTCTCCTTTTGGAGTTGGATTTTCTTTTGGTGGGTTTTCTACTTGTGAGGTTTCTTCTTTTGGTGGGTTAACATATACATACCCTGCAAAAGCCAATAATGTAAAGGCTAAAATTAGTTTTAAGGTTCTTGTGCTCATGGTTTAATTGTTAAGTGTTATAAATTTTGTTCCTACAAAGAAATAATTGTTTTGAAAAGTGAAAGTTAGTCAATTCCACATTTCTATATCCGTTAAACAACGGTATTTTTTATAGTTACTCAAACATACTAAAATTAGTTATTCACTCAACAATTTGCAGAAGGAATCATAACAATTTTGTGAAGTGATTTAGTACATACAAAAAATTCGATAGATCACAGCGAAACCCGAAAAGCTTTTAGAGTAGGGAAATTTATAACTATTTATTATGAAAACAAAAATCACAATTTTAGTAATGTTATTCGTAACAGCTATGAGCTTTGCTCAAAAAAAAAGGGAACCATATCATCAATTTAGTTTTGATGCTGGTTATACCTTTTCTTCCTTAAAGGAAAATCAAAATCCAAATCGACTATTATTTGCAGGAGATGGAGTAAATTTTGGAATTGGACATCGCTGGGGTGATACTTGGGGAATTGCATCTAGAATTGGTTTTACAACAGGTTCAGTTGACCAAGCTGGAATTCAAAGTGTTACAGCAAAATTACCAATACCACCAATATACCTTCCTAATCCAAAAGACAAAAATTATTCACAAATTTCAGTAATGACAGGGCCAAGCATAAAATTAGGAAAAAAACATCAATTTGAATTAAACGCCATGGCCGGAATAGGGATTAACCCATCGCCTAACAATATCAGAATTGATGCCTATGAGCAACAAGATATATTTATAGAAACAGTTTATGAAGCTAAAGATAAAAGTATTGTGGGATTGTGGCAGGTGAATGCGAGCTATAAATTAGCATTACTATCTAAAACTGGCAAATGGTTACGTATTATTGGTGGATACGGTAGTAATGGAGCCTCAATTGGGTTAGCAGTAAATATTGCAGATCAGGATTGTCATGGTATGCTTTGTTATAGATGTCAAGGTGCAGGATGTGTAGGTGAAATGCCAAAAAAAGATGTTAAATAAAAAAATGATTAAACTTTAAAATAGAGATTATGAAATTCAACAATAAAATTTTGGCTTCCATTATGTTTTTTACTGCTATTTGTATTGGGCAAGTTAGACCTACCAAGCAAGTTGGAGCAATGACAACCATAAATAGAAATGAAATTAAAGTCATTCAAAACGATTGTTTTACTGAATCGTATGAAACTACAAATTCGTGGGATTTAACAAAAAGAAATTACTTTCCTGCAACAGCTTGTCCAGGACATAATCCTTTACCCGCAGGTCAAACGCAAGGCTCGATAACTATTAACAATGGAAGGGTAAATTTTAATGAAGTTAGAGGAGCACATGAAAATAGAATATTTAAGAATTTAGGAACTGCCTTTGACACAGATTTTGAAGTGAATTTTGAATTCAATTTGTCTGCCCCATTTCCGGGAACAACAGGAACTGGTATTATACCTTTAGCATTAACTTCTGACTGGAAATATGATCCAACCTTTGAAGCCCCTACAACAGCAGGAAAATGCGGAAAATATAGTCCAATGGATGTAATTGCATTAAATTGTTATAATCAGGCTAATACACTAGGCCAAAGTTCATTAGCTTTACAGATAATTGATGACGGTGTTTTGGTTCCTACTGGAAGTAATAATTCAATTGTTTTACAGCAATATAATACAACATATTATGTAACTTTAAAAGTTTTCGGAAATGGAGTAGGCAGTTTAGCAGTTTACACTGATTCTGAAAGAAAAACTCAGCTTAGAAATGGAGAAATATGTTTTAACGTACCACAAACAGTTAATGGTTTAACTTATCTTCAACATAGCACAAGTTCTGCTGCTGGACTTTCTAGAGTAACCTCTGGATGGATTGATAACACAAAAATTTGTAAAACACAAAAATCTTGTTGCCAAATTAGTTTAAATGGAGAAAATGTTTTTTGTAATGCCTCTACAAATAATGCTACATTTACTTTGACTGGAAGTGGAAATCTTGCAAATTCAAGAATAGAAATTCTACCCAATGATGTAGAACAATCAAGAAATGGCAATACTTTAACTATCACAAAATGGGGTCAAATCACTACTGCACCAAAAAAATATACAATAACTTCTAAAACTACATCATGTGAGTGCGGTGAAATAAAAGACGTAAAGACAATTTATGTTTATCCTAAACTTGAAACGAAATTTGATGTCAATTCAGTTGGGACATCAGGAAAT
>JAFLBT010000175.1 GCA_017302935.1 Flavobacteriales bacterium
TGGATGAAAGCATAATATTGTCTGTTGCCCCAACACAAAGCAAATCATCAATATTCATAATCAGGGCATCTTGAGCAATGCCTTTCCATACCGAAATATCGCCGGTTTCTTTCCAATATAAATACGCTAACGACGATTTTGTTCCGGCACCATCAGCATGCATTAAGAGACAATACTCCTCATCTCCGGTTAAATAATCGGGAACAATTTTGCAGAATGCTTTGGAAAATAAACCTTTGTCAATGTTTTTGATGGCGTTATGTACATCTTCTTTAGCGGCAGAAACTCCGCGAAGAGCATAACGTTTGCTGGTATCTGAACTCATAGTTGTGTTGTTGTGTTGGGCAAAGATAGGATTAATGTGAAAATGTCACAATTTAAAAACAATGAGAAATCATTATTTTTCAAGTATCAAAATTTCAACTCTACGGTTGGCAACGCGTTCTTCTTCATTTTTTTCCGGTAACGGATATATGGGTCGTGTGGAAGCAAATCCTTTGTATGAAATTCTATTTTTAGAAATTCCGTTAGTCAAAAGATAATTGTAAACCGTTTTGGCTCTTTTGTTGGAAATATCCTCAATTTCAACTTCTTTACAACAAATATGACCTTGAATTTCAATTTTCAGTTTTGGATTTGCTTTCATGATTTGAAGTAACTCGTCTAGAACAGGTCTCGATTCTGGAAGAACCTCATCACTCATATTGAAAAAATTCAACCCTTTAAGCTTCAAATAGTCACCTATTTTTGCATTTTTCACATTCTCAGAAAACGAAATTTCATTTGTCAATTGATAAAAAACAACCACTTTCCTATTTTCATCTTGATTGAATGAAACTTCAAAATCTTCACCAAATGAAACCCTTTCCAATTCATCAAGAACTTTTATTTTATTGAGTTTTAAAATATTTTCGATGGAATGAATTCGCTTTTCAGCTAATTTTAAATTATACACTTTTGAGTCTACGGTGTCGCAATATCCTTCCATTTTAAAGACTTCTGCGGTAGGATTTTCTTTTATCCATGCATTAATAAGTTGAATCGATTTGGAATTTGGTATTGATTTATTGAAATCGAAAAACACTTCCAACTTTTTTTGTGCCGAAAGTGAAATGCAAAAAAATGATAAAATGAATATGATGATATGTTTCAATTTTTTATAATTTCAATTTCTACTCTTCGATTGGCGGCTCGTTCTTCTTCATTTTTTTCCGGTAACGGATAGATGGGTTTGCTGCTACCAAAACCTTGATACGTTACTCTTGAGTTTTCAATTCCGTTCATTCGCAAAAATTGACTGATTGCTTTGGCACGTTGGGTAGAAAGATTAGTTCGGTCGGTTGGCATGCAACACAAATGGCCTTGAATATCGATGGAAAGTTCAGGATTTTGTTGCATTACAATGAGTAATTCATACAATTTTCCACGACTTTCATTCACGATGGCAAACGTGTTCAATTGAAAATTAAGGTTGTCCAATTTCAATTTATCACCGGGTTTAGCCGCATCAACTTGTTGCATAAATTCCACATTTAACTCAAAAGTAGATTCAGTACCATTCGGATTTTGAATGACAATGGCTTCCGGAAATTGTTTTTTTGGTTTAGGTTTAGAAACGATTTCTTCTTTTTTGATGCCTAAAATTTCATCTTCTCGGGCTAAATCTTTTGCTTCAATATAATAAATAGTTACTCTTCTGTTTTCAGCTTTGTTGTTGGATTGTTGGTGTAATTTTCCAAAACTACGGGTTTTAAAATCTTCACGAATTTTGATTTTATCTTTCACTAATTTATAAATAAAATCCACTCGTTTTTGTGCTAATGTATCATTAAAACCGATGCTTCCGTCTTCGTCAGTATAACCATTTATTGCAACGATTTTAACGTCTCTATGTGAAGTAATCCACTCATTAACTTTTTGAATTTCATTATTTTTTAATTCAAACTTATTGGAATCAAAATAATAGGAAACCTGTTCCTGAGCAGAAAATAATTGAAAAACTAAAAATAAAAGACTTGTGAAAATCCACTTCATATCGTTCTTTTTAACGATAACGAAAATACAACTAATTAATTTTATGTTAGCATAAAAAAGTGGGACAACTTTCGTCATCCCACCAGTTTTAGTGTTAATTTGTTGGAAATTTAGTTTTTATGTGATCAAAATCAAAAAAAGATTTTGATGTAGTATTTTTGAACACAGAAAACTCACTGTTAAAATACCACTTTACATTCACGGTTATACTATAGATTGTTAATGCGGGGACATTATGCTTTTACTGTAAAGCGATACGAAAATAGAAAATATTCATTAATTACAAAATTTTTTGAATTATTTTTATTTTAATTACCTTTCTTAAAATAAAAAACCACATTCATCAAGAATGTGGTTATGTTATAAAAAATTAAGTTAACTATCTAGTAAACAATAATTCTCTATATTTTGTCAATGTCCAAATTTCATCGTCAACTAAAAGCTCTAATTTATCGCAATGTTCTCTGATTACATCAAAATAAGGTTTCACTTTATCACAATACATTTCTGCCATTTTTTGAGCATCCGTTAACGCATTTGCTTTTTTACGAGCTTCCGTCATTGCTTCTACATTAGAATTGATTCCTTCAATATGAGCCGAAATTTCTTTGATTAAAGATATTTGTTCTTTCGCAATTTTTTCAAAATCTTTTCCGAAAATTTCTTTTAAACCACGAACGTTTTCAATCAATGTATTTTGGTAACGAATAGCGGTTGGAATCACATGATTTCTTGCAATATCTCCTAAAACTCTTCCTTCAATTTGGATTTTTTTAGTGTATTCTTCCAATTCAATTTCGTAACGAGCTTCAACTTCTACGTGGTTCATTACGTTTAATTCTTTGAATAATTCCAATGCTTTTTTAGAAACTTTTGCTTTCAAAGCAGATGGAGTTGTTTTATGATTACTCAAACCACGTTTTTTAGCCTCTTTTTCCCAAGCATCGCTATATCCGTCACCTTCAAAAAGAATGTTTTTAGTTTCTTTGATGTATTCTCTCAACACATTAAAAATTGCTTCATCTTTCTTAAGGTCTTTCTTCTCAATTAACGTATCAACTTCTTTTTTAAACGCTCTTAATTGTTTGGCAACAATCGAATTTAAAGTCGTCATTGCGTTAGCACAGTTAGCGGAAGAACCCACTGCTCTAAATTCAAATTTATTTCCGGTGAAAGCAAATGGAGAAGTTCTGTTTCTATCCGTATTGTCTAGCATTACATCCGGAATTTTACCTACCACATTCAATTTTAAATCTGTTTTTTCTTCCGGAGAAAGCTTTCCTTTGGAAACGCCTTCTAATTCTTCAAGAACTTTAGTCAATTGATCGCCAATGAATACAGAAATAATGGCAGGAGGTGCTTCATTCGCTCCTAAACGGTGGTCATTACTAGCGGTAGCAATTGAAGCTCTCAACAATTCTTCATATTCTTGAACCGCTTTGATAGTATTGATAAAGAAAGATAAGAATTGTAAATTACTCATTGGCGTTTTACCCGGAGATAATAAATTTACTCCTGTATCTGTTGCCATTGACCAGTTATTGTGCTTCCCTGAACCATTTACACCTTTAAAAGGTTTTTCATGGAAAAGTACTTTAAAATCATGACGTTCGCCCACTTTTGACATCACATCCATTAGTAATGAATTGTGATCTACCGCTAAATTAGTTTCTTCAAAAATCGGAGCCAACTCAAATTGATTAGGAGCCACTTCATTATGACGTGTTTTTACAGGAATACCAAGTAACATACACTCTTCCTCTAATTCACGCATAAATGCCAAAGCACGTGAAGGAATAGAACCAAAATAATGGTCATCTAATTGTTGACCTTTTGCAGAAGTATGTCCTAATAACGTTCGTCCGGTTAACATTAAATCAGGACGAGAATTGGCTAACGATGCATCAACCAAGAAATATTCTTGTTCCCAACCTAAAGTAGCGGTTACTTTCTTCACGTTTTTGTCAAAATACTTACATACGTCAGTAGCCGCTTCATCAACAGCATTCAACGCACGAAGTAAAGGTGTTTTATAATCTAATGCTTCTCCGGTGTACGAAATAAATACCGTTGGAATACACAAGGTAGTTCCGAAAATAAAAGCAGGAGAAGTTGGATCCCACGCCGTATAACCACGAGCTTCGAATGTATTTCTAATTCCACCATTAGGGAAAGAAGAAGCATCCGGTTCTTGTTGCACTAATTGTCCGCCACCAAATTTTTCAACCGGGTCTGAACCGTCATACGATGTTTCAAAAAATGCATCATGCTTTTCAGCTGTTGTTCCTGTTAACGGTTGAAACCAATGGGTATAATGAGTAACGCCCTTTGACAAAGCCCACTCTTTCATACCCATTGCAATATAATCGGCTAATTTTCTATCAATTTTTGTTCCGTGCTGGATGGCATCTTTTACCCCTTTGTAAGCATCTGAAGTCAAAAATTGCTTCATTGCTTTGTCATTAAACACATTTGAACCAAAAAGTACTGACTTTTTTCCGGATTCTTCGAATTTTACCGGCTTTCTGTCTGAAGCATCTTTTAATGCTTGGAAACGTAAATTTGACATAAAATTATTTTTTTAAAGGTTATACCATTTATTTTATGGTGCAAATATATCTAAAAAATAATTTAAAACAATATTACCCCTATTTTTTTAGGGGTAAAATCTATAAAATGTAAAAAATATCGATTAATTGTGGGTAAATTTTGAGAGATTAGTAGTTTTGGATTAAAAAATGCTTTTTACACAAAGAAAAAGTACAAAGCTTGTGAAAATTAATTTCTCACAGAAAGCACGGAAAACACAAAAGATATTGCTTCGCAATGACAAGATTGTGTGAAAACTGCTCCTGAAGTTTCGTGATGAAAACTGTGACTGAAAACTGACCACTGCTCCCCTAGCCCGGATAGCAGCGAAAACCCCGCAGAAATAAAAGCTATTTTTTCTTGGCTTTTTGGGGCGACCAACGGAAGCCACAAAAAAGACGTAGAAGAAAAGCTTTTTTTTGAGGAGTTGTAGCGGATAGCCGGAATTAGCTCCTAAAAATTAAGCAAAAGTTAAATAGACAAATAGAATGTAAGACGACAAAAGCACAATACCGGCTTTGCGGTCAAGAAAACCTTTTTTAGGCATTAATACCAAAGGTAAAAGAATAAAAGCAAACCCTAACATCCAATAAATATCAAATGAAATAAGCTTATTGTCCACTAATTTAATCGGATGAATAATTGCCGTTAGCCCCAAAACTGATAGAATATTAAAAATATTTGAGCCAATGATATTACCGATAGAAATAGAGCTTTCTTTTTTGATAGCCGCAATCAATGAAGCCGCTAATTCAGGAATACTAGTACCCACAGCTACTACTGTTACAGCAATAATTCGGTCTGAAACACCAAATTGTTGAGCCACATTTACCGCTCCTTTGATTAACAATTCAGAACCAAAATAAAGTGCTCCGCCACCAATGGCCAAAAACCAAAGAATCAAAGGAATTTTCATTTGAATGGTTTCCGGTAAATCAATTTCTTCCGGGGAAGTATTTTGGTATTTCACTAAATAAATTACAAACCCAATGATGCATAGAAACAATAGTATACCTTCGATTCTCCCAATTTCGCCATCAAAAAGTAGAATACCAAACAGCAAAAAAGAAGCTACCAACATTACCGGCCAATCGGTTTTAAAGAAGGATTCATCTACTTTCATTTCACTGATGATCATGACCAATCCCAGAATTAATCCAATATTAGCGATGTTTGAACCCACTACGTTACCCAAAGCAATATCAGGAAAGCCGTCGATGGCAGATTTTAAACTTACAATTAATTCGGGTGCGGAAGTAGCAAAGGATACCA
>JAFLBT010000176.1:0-2235 GCA_017302935.1 Flavobacteriales bacterium
CAAGTATAGCCATTGATTCCTTAAAAAAACTTGGAGTTCCTTTAGACGAAAAGTTAGTGACTTTAGGAATTGACAAGGAAGCAAGAATTGATTTTTCAAATTTGAAAAAATTAAATCTTCAGCAAAGTAATGCATTGTTTTATTTTTCAAATCAAACAAATACCGAGAAGTTGAGTGATTTTGCTCTCAAAAGCAATATTCCATTAATTGTAAATCAAATTGAAGAAGGTAATACTAAAGTTGGGTCAACTTATGTGGGTATTCCATCTCAAAATGATTTAGCTATCATGATTTTAAATTATATAGCTGCTAAAAATGGAAATCTAATTGTTGTAAGTGACGAAATAAGTTCGTTGAATCATGATTTTATAGAAAGTCATTTTCCCAAAGCCAGATTTGTCAAGTCTTCCTCAAAAGGTGTTCTTGAGGAGGAAGTAATCAACAAAGAGCTAATAATGAACAAAATTAATTTTGTTTTGTTAAATACTGATAAATCAGGTTTGATTCTCAATACGACAACCGCTTTATTGAAAGATATGCAACAGTATCAAATTCAATTAGCATTGTTAAAACCTAAAGAATTGGTACTCAATGAAAGTTTGTCGGAAATGCGATTTAAAGCGTTGAAAATGATTTATCCTTCCTATTCCAAAAGAGATAATCAAATTGCTTTGAAAGTATTTGAAAATAAATGTAAACAAAACTATGGTATTGTTCCTTCGCCTATAATTATTCAAGGATTTGATCTTACGTTTGATGCTTTGATTCGACTTTATCAAAATAAAAGTATAGAAACGTTGGCAAAAGATGAAGTAACAAATCAGTTAAATTATACATTTCAATATTATAAAAATCAATATGGAGGATATTTTAATAAAGGAGCTTATATCCTTCAATATGATATTGATTCAGATAAAAAAATTGTAAACTAAAAGTTTAGACAATATATGTTTTTAACTAAAGAAAATAAAATTCAAACTTATCGGAATAAAGGTAATTGGAAAACGGTATTTTTTTATGTATCGTTTTTATTATTTTACTCTTTTTCAATTGCTCAATGTCCGACAGTCACCAATTTGAGTCAATCTTTTTGTGACGTTCAATCACCTACAATTGCGAGTTTACAAGCTACAAACAATGGTGGTGGAGTGGCTTGGTTTGCAACGGATACTTCTACGACACCTTTAGCATCTGGGCTTGGTTTAGTGAATGGAGAAGATTATTTTGCTGATAGTAGTGCTGGAAATTGTGGTACACGAGTTAGAGTGGTTGTGACAATTTATTCAGCTCCAACTGGCCTTCCATTTCAAGGCCCTTGTGTAGATTCACCTGAACTTGCAACTATATCTACTTTAGTTTTAGTAGGAAATAATATTAGATGGTACAATGTGCCTACGGGAGGAACAGCTTTAGATCCTTCAACTGTCTTGATTCCTAATACGTTATATTATGCATCCCAAACTAATCCTGATACCGGTTGTGAAACATCTCGCTTTACAGTTTTTGTAACTTTTGGAGTTGTGCCTGTTCCAACTGGTCCTCCTCTTCAAATCTTCTGTCAAGATAATTCAAATCCTCCTACTGTTGCTAATTTAATTGCATCTGGGAATAATAATTGGTATTTAACAAGTACTTCAGGAATACCATTACCTTTAGATACTATTTTAGTTGATGGTCAAACCTATTATGCTACTACCGTTGATCCTCCTTGTCAAAGTTCTGAACGATTTGAAGTACTTGTTTCAATCCAAACACAAAATAATGCTGGTACAAATGGAACTGTCTCATTTTGTGAAGATCAGTTATTATCTAGTGGGCCAATCAACTTATTTGATTCTTTGGGAGGATCTCCATTTAATACGGGAGTATGGTCGGGGCCAATTGCCCTAACAAATAATCATCAAGGAACTTTAGATGTTAGTTCATTAACATTATCGGGAAGTCCATATATTTTTACTTATACTGTAAGTTCTTCTACTGAATGTCCCCCAGCTTCAGCCACCGTAACAGTAACGATTAATCCGATCCCCAACGCAGGAAGCAATGGAAGTACTATTTTATGTGAGACAAGTGTAAGTATAGATTTATTCACTCTTTTGGGTAATAATCCGGAAACGGGCGGAAGCTGGTCACCACCCTTAGCTAGTGGCACGGGAGTTTTCGACCCAAGTCAGGATGCAGCAGGCACGTATACCTACACCATTACAGGTACACCACCTTGTGCAGACAGTACAG
>JAFLBT010000176.1:2335-5747 GCA_017302935.1 Flavobacteriales bacterium
GGTCACCACCCTTAGCTAGTGGCACGGGAGTTTTCGACCCAAGTCAGGATGCAGCAGGCACGTATACCTACACCATTACAGGTACACCACCTTGTGCAGACAGTACAGCGAGTGTAACAGTAACGGTTGAT
Organism: Flavobacteriales bacterium; assembly: GCA_017302935.1. GTDB lineage: Bacteria > Bacteroidota > Bacteroidia > Flavobacteriales > Flavobacteriaceae > Flavobacterium. The sequence goes on from JAFLBT010000176.1 coordinate 2,467, forward strand.
TTAACTCCAAATGCCGGTAATTTCACTGCAAATCAAACCATTTGTAATACCATTATTGATTTTGATTTATTTACTTTGTTAGATGGTACCCAACAGTCAGGAGGAACATGGACAAATAATTTAGGTGATGTTGTTTCCAATTTAGTAACTGTTTCAACTTTACCAATTGGGTTAAATGTTTTCACTTATAATGTAACCAATAATTGTGGAAATGATTCTGAGCAAGTTCAATTGACCATTATTTCTTCACCAACAATTAGTATTGAAGATATAATAATATCAACACCAATTTGTCAAGGAAGTGATGCTTCGGTTACACTCTTTAATTTAGCTGACGGTAGTTATTTCATCAATTATAATCTATCAGGAAGCAATACAGTTGCCAATCAAAATGTAACATTTAATTCTGTTGATGGTGAAGCAACTTTTGAAATTGATTCTACATTATTAGTGAATACCGGAACTACGATAGTAGCATTTAATTCTATATTAAATACAGTTACAACTTGTCAGAGTAATTTGAGTGGTATTGAAGTTCAATTAGAAGTATTACCAATTCCTACACTCCAAACAGTCAATTTACAGATTCAAAATGTTTGTTTTGGAAGTAACGTAAATGTTCAAATTATAAATGCACTGAATTTACCAAATGGTCAATATCAATTTTCTTATTCTATTCCAGGGGCAAATCCGGTTAATAATGTAACAGGTAACGTAACTATTCAAGATGGGGCGGGTCAATTTGAAATTCCATCATCCATATTTACAACTGCCGGTCTTTATAATTTTACATTAAATGCAATCAATAATAGCGATTTAGCATGTTCAAACTCAACTGTAAATGTAACTGTTGCTTTTGAAATTTTAGCTCAACCAATTATTTCAGAAGCCCAAGTTTCAATAGTTTCAACATGTGTAAATACCGATGCTATTGTCACTATAACAAATGCAAGTCAGTTACAAGATGGAAATTATCAATTGACCTATTTGTTAAGTAACGCCAATATCTTTAGTGAAACGATTACTGTAAATTTCACAGGCGGATCGGCACAATTTACAATTCCCTCTTCAGCGATTACAAATGCTGGGTCAAATACCTTAACTATCAATCAAATATTATCTTCTGTTGGAAATATTTGTGGGAATGGTGGTAATACTTTTGAAGTAATACAGTTTACTATTTCTTCTGTTCAAACGCCTGAATTAATTGAAGGTGGAAATGTTTTCTGTGAAGATGAAAACCCAACTATTTTAAATTTAACAAATGGAATAATTGGCAATCAAGAAGTAATTTGGTATGATGCCCCAATAAATGGAACCATTTATTCAGACTCAGCTTTATTACAAAACGGAATAACTTATTATGCCGTAGTTAGAAATGAAAACGGTTGTGAAAGTGAAACCCGATTAGCTGTTACAGTAGAGTTAAAAGATTGTACCGAAATCATCATTCCTGATGGATTTTCACCTAACAATGATGGTATTAACGATTCATTTGTAATCAAGAATTTACGTGAATTATACCCCAATTTTACATTGGAAATTTTTAATCGTTACGGAAACATATTATACAAAGGAAATGCAGCTTCACCTGATTGGGATGGAACTTCTGACAAAGGAATTCAAATTGGTGGCAACAAGCTTCCCGTAGGAGTATATTTCTTCATAATTAATTTTAATGATGGTAATAGAAAACCTTTACAAGGAAGAGTTTACTTAAGTAGATAAAATAAAATTTATGATTAAACCTTTATCAAAATATTTGTTATTAACTTGGATGGGATTGATTTCGATCCAGAGTTTAGCACAACAAGATCCTCAATATACACAATATATGTATAATATGAGTGTATTAAATCCTGCCTATGCAACCGATAATCCGGATGTAATCAATTTTGGTGCATTGTATAGGGCTCAATGGGTTGGTTCTGAGGGCGGCCCCACAACGGGGACGTTTTTCGCTCATTCACCAATAGCTAAAAAAGTAGAAATGGGTCTTTCTATCATACATGATCAAATTGGTGATGTAGTAAAAGAAACCAATGCTTTTGTTGATTTTGCTTATGTTTTAAAATTGAATGAAAATCAAAAACTATCTTTTGGATTAAAAGCTGGAGCAACATTTTTTAGTACAAATTTTAATGGATTTGTATATTCTGATGATTTACCAGATCCGGCATTTGCCAATAATTTGAGCAAAGTTTTTCCAAATATTGGAGTAGGTACTTTTTATTTTGGAGAAAATTATTATTTGGGACTATCTTCTCCCAATTTAATAAAATCAACTCATTTGGAAAGGCAAGATGGGATTATTCGAAATGGAGTAGAGGAAATGCATTTTTTCTTTACCGGTGGTTATGTTTTTAATTTGAATGAAAATTTAAAATTTAAACCTGCTTTTATGTCAAAAGCAGTTTCTGGTGCTCCAATATCTTTTGATGTTACAGGTAATTTTTTAATTAACAATGTTTTCGAAATTGGTGCTGGCTACCGATGGGATGATTCCGTTAGTGGTTTGGTCAATTTTAAAGTATCGTCTTCTGTTAGAATTGGATATGCTTATGATTATACATTGTCTAATTTAGGGAGGTTCAATTCCGGTAGTCATGAAATAATGATTCTATTCGATTTGAATAAAAAAGGAAGTATGAACGGTTATGATAAATCCCCACGATTTTTCTAAAAGGTCTTAAAATGAAGAACAAAAAAATACTATTTTTCTTTTTGGTGAGTTGTCAACTACTTTTGGCACAAAAGCCTACGATTAAAAAGGCTAATCAACTTTTTGCAAATAAAGCATATGTTGAAGCGGCAAAAATGTATGAGGCGTTTAAAGGAAAGCAACAAAAAGAAGTTTTACAAAATTTAGGAGATTGTTATTATTATAATGCTCAAATGCAATTTGCAGCGGATAACTACGGTAATCTGTTTTTTAAGTACAAAGACAGTATCCAACCTGAATATTATTTCAGATATGCACATGCGTTAAAAGGAATTGAAGACCATGAACGTGGTGATAAAATTATGGGTGAGTATTTGAAATATTCAGTTGATACTAAGAAATTCAAAGAGCATCTTAATAATATTGTGCCACACAAATACAAAGTCAATCAAATGACAAAAAGTAGTGTTACCGGTGATTTTGGAATATCTTTCTTTGGTGAAAAAGTAGTTTTTGCATCGCTCAGAAATGCTAAAAGTCCGCTGTATAAATGGAATGAAAAACCCTATCTTGATTTGTATGAAGCCACCGTTTCAAAGGATGGTATTCTTGAAAATAT
>JAFLBT010000177.1 GCA_017302935.1 Flavobacteriales bacterium
TCGTTCGCCAACAAAAAACAAATTCATTCCGGCAAACCATTTATCAGTAATATTGGCTTCTACATTTGCACCAAGCGTAATTGAAGGAACATTCCAAACTTCTGCTAGGTCTTTTGCAGATAAACTTCTAAATGTTCCGTTGATACCCGCTGAAATATTTTTTGATAAATCGGCTTTTACTTCTCCAAAAAAGCTAATCGTTTTTACATCATCATATATCACCCCAAATGCATTTCCAAATTGATAAGGTTCAGCATTCTCAATTAAATTAGAATCTGTTGGGTTTGGCAATGGAAAAGCCGTAAATAAAGCTCTATCATTTTCATTTACATAGGAACCTCTGATATTATAACTGATGTTTCCGGCTAATTTTCCTTTTAAACCGGCAAAAATATCAAATTGTTTACTGGTTGGAGCAATCGATAAACTTGGTGCTAAAAACGGGTTTTCATTGGTAAAATCACGATAGGTATTTTGTTGTAAATTTCCATCTGCTCCGGCATAAAATATCATTAAATCACCTACCAGTTTATACGAAGCAGTTACGTTTGGATAGATAAAAAACTTGCTGTTACTGTTTTCTAAATCTGCACTGTAAAATAAGGACAAGCCTAGATCAAACGACCAATCATCACTGTTCAATTTTATAGATGGATTTAATCCGAAATTGGAGAATCCGTATTTTATTCCGCCAAGATTAAAATAATCACTTTCAAAACTTCCTGAAACATAATCTACAATAACATTCGTGTTAACTTGTGTTTCCATCACATCAATTGCAAAAGAAGGTTTTACAAAAAATCGGTTTTCGGCAGAACCAAAGTCATCCCAAAAGCGATTGAATTTTACTTCTGCTTTTTTAAAGAAGCTGTCTTCAAAGCCTATTTTTCCGGCAAGGTAAAAATTGTGGTACGTATGTGATGGGTCAATTTGATTGTAAAACGTTTCGTTTTGTTGAAAGAAATCTTGGTTGATACCATACCAATTGTAAACTTGGTGTTGATACCCAATATCAGCATTCCAATTGAAATCTCTCATTTGACTACCATAGGTAAGATCTAATGATGTGTTATAAAATTTATCATCCAGGACTAGTCCGTCGATACCTCCTTGAGAAGAATGATGACGTAACATTCCGCCCACATAATCTGATTTGCTCAATTGTTCTGTTACAAACAATTCACCGATTACACGACCATAATTACCAAAACCCAAAGTGGCATAATTAGAAAACAATTTTTCTTTTTTCGGTTTATCTACACCGGCTGCTTTTCCTTTTGCGGGTGTAAACGTAGATGCAACCGGAAAGGAAAAGATAGTATACTTGATTTCTTCTTTTTTTAAACTTTCTTCATCATCGGTTACGGGCGTTTCTTTTACCTTAAAGGCATCAGAAATGGATGCCGAATATGGTTTTACTACATTTACTACTTCGGTTCCGATATTTTCATCTTTTTTTTGTGCCATTCCGGTTGAATAGGCAAACAAAACGATTAATACGGTAAATTTATATTGATGTAACTTGTTCATATCTGTATCGGTTTAATTTTGAATAGATGAATTGCGTTTTGATTCCTCTGCTTTGATTTTATCTAATTCGGTTTGAGCTTCTTCTACCACATCTTTATATTCCTTAAAGTTTTCAATGACACTTTCTAAAATATAGGTTGCTTGAAAACTATCTTTTAATGCATAGAAATTTTTGGCCATTAAGGTTAATCCTTTAGCACTAAAATATTTGTAACCGGAATAATCTTTGGCTAATTTTTGAATTACAGTGTTTGAAGCATCAAATTTCCCTTCTTTATTTTTAAAATAAGCATCATAGTACAAAGCTTCTGCCGCTAATTCTCCTTTTGCCATGCTTTGTAATTTTGCATAGGCTGCTTTTGCTTTCCCTTCATCATTTGTTTTGATGGCTGAACGAGCAATTATTATTTGAGCATCACTTTTAATACGGTCGTCCACTTTTGGGTTGGCCAATACTTTCTCGGCATATAAAACAGCATTAGTATAATCCTGTTGTTCGTAATACGCTTTCATTAAGTTGGATTGAGCAAACGTGATATTTTGTGGAAAGTCAGCCTCTGTTTCTAAACGTTTTAATACCGTAATTGCTTTAGCATATTCTTTCTTTTTCAAATAAATTTCAGATAAACGAGCTAAACTTTGCTCTGTATATTCGTTTTTAGATTGAGCTATTACCATTTCATAATGTGGAATAGAATTGGTTTCCAAACCATCTGCAAAATACAATTGAGCCAAATAAAAATTCGCTTTTAAAGCATGAACCCCTTTTGGAAAGCGTGTTACATAATTGCTAAATCCGGTAATTGCTCCTTTTGGATTGTTTTGTAAATATTGCTTTTCAGCGGATTCATAAGTAGTATTGTCTAATTCTACATCGGATACTTCAACATAACTCAATGTTTTTACCCAATCGGCATACTCATTAACATTACCGGTATCCACATAAATTTGACGAGCGGTAGCCACTGCTTCTAATGCTTCCGGTGAGCCCGGAAAATCTGCTGCCACTTTTTTGAATTTTGAAATGGCCAACTGCGATTTGTTGTCATTGTAATAAATCAACCCTTGACGAAGAATAGATTTTGCCGTAAACGAACCATTTTTGTATTCACTAATCAACTGGTCATAGGTTTTGATGGCTAAATCAGTTTTGTTTTCGTTGGTGTAGGTATTTCCAAGTTCAAACAACACATCATCGCGGTATTGTGATTTTGGGAAATTCTTTAAAAAAGTAGTCAAATCTTCAATTTTTTTATCGGCACGGTTCACAAAACCGTAGCTCAAAGCTTTTTGATACGCTGCATAATCGGCATCAATTCCTTTCATTTCAATGGCTTTGTTGTAGGCTTCCATTGCCGGCCAATATTTTGCCGAAACAAAATAACTGTCACCCATTCTCAAATAACTGTCATTTAATCGCACTTTGTCTTGTTTATTCGCGTCAATGTGCTGTTGAAAATGGATAGCGGCTTGCTCATATTCTTTTAATTTAAAATGAGCATAACCGGTATTGTAATGAATGTTCTTAAATTCCGGTGTATCTTTTGCTTCAGCAAAATTCAAAAACTGTTTAAAAGTTAAACTTGCGTCTTTGAAATTGTCAGTAGTATATTCAATTTCACCTTTCCAAAAAGTAGCTCTGGCGGCAAATTTTTGGTCAAGAGGTTCAGCCAATGATTTTTTAAACATTTTTTGAGCTTCTACTAAATCGCCGTCGTTGTACAATTCAAGGCCGCGATAAAACGTAACTTTTTGATAGATTTTTTTGTTAGTATAACTTTTATTTTTTTCAATCAACTCTAATGCTCCTTTGTAATTTTTGGAGGTTATGAAAGAGTTAATCAGTAAATTTTCAATTTCTAATTTGTTTGGATTGTTGGGATATTTTTCTAAGAAAGCCGATAAAACTCCCGGAATGGTTTGATAGGAATTACCTATTTCATAACTCAATTTAGCATAATTCAAATAAGCATCTTCTTGGATTTTAAGGTCAAAATCCATTTCAGAAGCATTTTTAAACGCATTCAAGGCTTGTTGTTTTTTATCGGTTTTTAAGTAACTTTCTCCTAAGTGATAATAGGCATTTTGGGCAACGCTGTCGTTACCGCCAATAATTTTATTGAATTGATTGATGGCATTTTCATAATCCCCTTGTTTATAATACGAATACCCAAAAAGGTAGAAATCGGTATTGCTCCACTTCCCTTTTTTGCCTTTGTATTCTTTTAGATAAGGAATTGCTTTATCGTATTTTTTTAAGTTGAAATAACTCTCGCCAATAATTTTGTTCAATTCTGATTTTTCCATTGCATCACTTTTTGCCATGGCAGCTTGACCTAAATCAATGGCTTTTTGAAAATTACCCAACTTAAAATTCATATCGGCTTGGTAATACGACATTTTTTCTTTGTATTTCTGTTCGCCTTCTACCTGATCAAAATATTCGTTGGCAACTTTGTAATCGTCTTTTTCATAGGACATGTATCCCAAATAATATTTGGCTTGAGCACCAAACTCTTTAGAATTAACAACTTTATTGAAATAACTTGTTGCTTCTTTTTTCTTGCCTCCACTAAAATTAGCATATCCTTTCTGAAAATTGAAACGTTCTCTTTCTCCCTGAGTTAAATTACTTTCATCTACTTTTTCAAACCATTGTAGGGCTTGCGGATATTTTCCTTCGTCAAAATAATAATGAGCTACTTCTATGTAGGCTTGATTGTGTTTAGAACTGGTTGGATAATCGGTTACAAATTGTTCCATCAACAAATCAGCATTGGATTGATTTAAACGAATAGCACAGTTGGCCACATAATACGCACAATCCGATTTTATTTCAGATGAAGGATTTTCATCAGTTACTTTTTTGAAAATGATTTGTGCGGAGAGGTATTGTTTTTCCTGATATAATTCTAACGCACGATTATATTCTTTTAAATCATGTGTGTAAATTTCTGTTTTTTGAGCCATCATTTGAAGACCAAAAAACAAACCAAAGACTAAAAATAACCAATTTCGTTTTTGCATGGGTTTTACAATTTAATTATTTACAAATTTAAAGTTTGCTTAAGGTAGTAACGAAGCATCGTTTACGTTTATTATGAACAAGGTTGTAAACATTTTTTGTGGTTTGATAGTAGATACTTAAAATCAAATGACAAACAGTGGTCAAAAAATGTGCCTAATTTTATATCTTTTCCTTTTTATAAAAAAATGTTTAAAAAATAAAATTTTGAAAACCATTGAAGAGTTAGTACTTTTACCACTTAAATCTGAACGAATGTCAACATCCATCGCTTCCTTATCCAACGTTACTATATATCAGGACCAAAATATGGTATTGAAAAACATTTCAATTGAAGTAAACCAAGGTGATTTTATTTACATTATTGGAAAAACAGGAACGGGAAAAAGTAGTTTTATGAAAGTTTTATATGCAGATATTAAACTTACTGATGGAGAAGGAATGATTGCCGGTTATGATTTAAAAAAATTAAAGGAAAAAGATATTCCCTATTTAAGAAGAAAAATTGGTGTAGTTTTTCAAGACTTTAAATTGTTGCCCGACAGAAGTGTTTTTGACAATTTAGAATTTGTTTTAAAAGCAACAGGATGGAACGATAAAGCTGAAATGAAAAACAAAATTGATGAAGTACTTGAAAAAGTGGGTATGAAATCAATGTTGCACAAAATGCCCCACCAGCTTTCAGGAGGTGAACAACAGCGTGTAGCTATTGCAAGAGCATTATTAAATGATCCTGAGGTAATCTTAGCCGATGAACCCACCGGAAACCTTGACCCACAAACCAGTGTGGAAGTAATGGAAGTACTTCGAAAAATCAATCAAAACGGTAAAACCATTATCATGGCGACACATGATTATGCGTTGATTATGAAATTCCCTTCTAAAACCTTGAAATGTGAAGACAGCACTATTTTTGAGGTGGTACAAAGAACGGTTTAGTTTTTAGATAATTGGCTATTAATATTAATGTAAATGGATAAGTAATCAAATGAAAACGGTCACCTTGATCACTTGATATTCCAGAAATACCAATGATATAGAGCACTAAAATGGCTGTGAAAAGTAACATAACATCTTTTCGACCTACTTTTAAAAGAGTCCATAAACTGATTAAAATTCCCAATAAGGTCATGCATCTGTTTTGGTACTTAGAAATCCAATATAAAACGATTTG
>JAFLBT010000178.1 GCA_017302935.1 Flavobacteriales bacterium
CGGTAAATCCGTTTGAGAATCATAAAGACGCCAAATCGAGTGTGATTGGCATCAAAGAAACCTTACGTCATTTAAGCGATGGAAAACCATTGGGAATGTTTCCGGCCGGAGAAGTTTCCACTTATAAAGATGGTGTTTTAGTGGTGGATAAACCTTGGGAAGAAGGAGCCATCAAAGTGATAAGAAAAGCTCAAGTTCCGGTGGTTCCCATTTATTTTCACGCAAAAAACAGTCGGTTATTTTACTTTTTATCCAAAATAAACGATACGCTACGAACAGCCAAATTGCCTTCGGAATTGTTGACTCAAAAAAAAAGAGTAATCAAAGTTCGCATTGGAAAACCTATTTCTGTTGCTGAACAAAATGAATATGAAAGCATTGAGGCATATTCTGATTTTCTTCGCAAAAAAACATATATGTTAGCCAATGCTTTTGAAAAAGGAAATAAATTATTAGCTGCTCCTAATTTAAAATTTCCAAAAAGTCCGAAAGAAATAGCTAAACCGGCCAATCACGACAAAATTTTGGAGGAAATGGCAATGCTAAAAGAAAACAGTGATTGCCGTTTATTACAAAGTAAAAATTATCAGGTTTATTTAGTTACTGCTGATAAAATTCCAAATATTTTACATGAAATTGGCAGATTACGTGAAATAACGTTTAGAGCAATTGGGGAAGGTACGAATGAATCATTAGATTTAGATCAATATGACAAGTATTATCACCATATGTTTTTATGGGATGACGATGCTCAAATGATTGCCGGTGCCTACCGAATGGGATTAGGCTCTTCTATTTATTCCAAAAATGGTATAGATGGTTTCTATCTGCATGAATTGTTTCGATTTGAACCGGAATTATATGACATGATGAGCAAATCTATTGAAATGGGACGAGCTTTTATAATAGAAGAATACCAACAAAAACCAATGCCATTATTTTTATTATGGAAAGGAATTGTGCACACCACACTTCGTTATCCGGAACATAAATACTTGATTGGTGGAGTGAGTATCAGTAATCAATTTTCCGATTTTTCTAAATCGTTGATGATTGAGTTTATGAAATCGCATTATTACGACCCGTATGTAGCCCAATACATTCACCCTAAAAAAGAATACAAAGTAAAACTAAAAGATGCTGATAAAGACTTTGTCTTCAATGAAACGGAAGCCGATTTAAATAAATTTGATAAAATCATCGACGAAGTAGAACCAGGTAATTTACGTTTACCGGTTTTAATTAAAAAATACATTAAACAAAATGCTCGGGTAGTTGCCTTTAATGTAGATCCTTTGTTTAATAATGCAGTAGATGGGCTGATGTATATTCGAATAGCCGATTTACCTGAAAGTACGGTAAAACCTGTTATGGAAGAGTTTCAGGCGGAACTGGAAAAGAAAGACAAAGGATAATAATTTGTACTAACCAAAACTTTATATTTTATGGCCGCAATGTTAATTGTATTATTGCTTTTTTACATTGGAGTAATTGTAGTTTTAATTGCTTCACAATGGAAAATTTTTTCAAAAGCCGGTAAACCGGGATGGGCTTGTTTGATTCCAATTTACAGCACCATCGTTTTATTAGAAATCATCAAAAAACCAGTTTGGTGGATTTTTATGTTTCTAATTCCATTGGTAAACATTTATTTTTTGATTGTAGCAATGAATGAATTGTCAAAATCATTTGGAAAATCTACAGGATTTACGGTGGGATTAATATTGTTACCTATCATTTTCTGTCCGATTTTAGGATTTGGTTCTGCTGAATATCAGTGGAATAAAGTTGATGAGATTAAGGAGATTGGGAATGAATAAATAAAAAGAGGGAGTTGTTTTTAGCTCCCTCTTTCTTTATTAAAACCATGGTTTTTTATTGACTTGATAGGTTTGATAAAAATCCTCGTCAGATTTGGTTAAATATATAATGCCTTCAATAAAAGGAACAATACCGGCTATTCCGCAAGTAACTACTGATAATATAATTTGAATAATTCCCTCTTTAGTGTAGCCTAATATAAATTTATGAATACCAATACCGCCAATTAAAATGGCTAAAACTCCGGCAACAATCTTCTTGTTTTCAGGTTTTGGTTGATTTTGGCTTGGATTATTCCATTCTTCTTTTGGTCGAGTTGTTTCCATACTTTAGTGTTGATTAATTGATTAGGAAATAAAAATAAAAAAAATTATTGAAATGCTTTATCAATTGGTTCCCAAAGTTCAATTTTATTTCCTTCCGGGTCCAAAATCCAACCAAATTTACCGTATTCATAGGTTTCTATTTCGCCAACTATCGTCACGCCTTCTTGCTTTAAATTTTCCAAAAGTGCTTCTAAATTTTCCACTCTGAAATTTTGCATGAATTGTTTTTCGGATGGAGAAAAATAGGTTGTATTTTCTGAAAAAGGCGACCATTGCGTAGAACAATCATTGCCATTGTTGTCTTTCCACCAAAAAGTTGAACCATATTGGTCCGTTTTTAAGCCTAAATGTTTACCATACCATTCCACTAATTTTTTAGAATCGTTTGCTTTGAAAAAGAAGCCTCCAATTCCGGTAACACGATTTTGCTCTGTCGATTCTTCTTTTGGGAAATAAAAATGTTTGATTTTATCAACAATTACTTGAGCCAATTTTTGATGGCTTTCAAACGTCCATCCGGCTATGTGTGGGGAAAGCAAAACGTTTTCTGCTTCTAAAAGATAAGTAAAGGCTTCCGGCTTTTCCCCTTCAAATAATTTTTCAAAAGAGAGTTTTTCATATTCCAACACATCTAATCCGGCACCTAAAATTTTTCCGGAATGAAGAGCTTTTACTAAATCTACCGTTACCACTGATTTTCCTCTGGCGGTATTAATGAACCAAAACGGTTTGGCAAACGCATTGATAAATTGCTCATCTATCATTTTGTCGGTTTCCGGTGTCCATGGTATGTGAAGCGAAAGCACATCTGCCTTTTGTTGTAGTTCTTCTAATGAAACTTGTTTTGCATTTTGGTCGCCTACATCGGGAAGAATATCATAACACAAGACGTCAACATCAAATCCGCTTAATTTTTTTGCGAATGATTTCCCCATGTTTCCATATCCAATAATGCCGACTGATTTACCTTCCAATTCATAGCCACGATGACCTTCACGAATCCAATTACCGCTTTTTACGGATTGATTGGCTTGAGTGAGTTTGTTCATCAGCGAAAGCAACATACCAAGAGCGTGTTCGCCCACCGCATTTCTGTTGCCTTCGGGAGCAGCTATGAGGTGAATATTTTTAGAATTAGCATAGTCACCATCGATACTTTCTAACCCAGCTCCTACTCTAGCGATAAATTTTAAGTTGGTTGCTTTGTCTAAAAATGTTTTGTCAATTTTAAACCTACTGCGAATAACGATACCTTGATACTCATGAATTTTGGCTTCAACTTCTTCTTTGGAAGAAGTAAAATCTTGATAGTTTTCAAAACCTAACGCTTCCAATTGCTCCCATAAAAGTGGGTGATTGGAATCGAGGTGGAGGATTTTGATATTCAATTTACTCATTAAAACCCTAAAATTACTTTCGCAATAGAAAAATAGATTAAAATTCCGAAGATATCGTTGCTAGTGGTAATAAATGGTCCGGTAGCGAGTGCGGGATCAACACCGTATTTGTTGAGTGTAATGGGCACAAAAGTACCAATGAGTGAAGCAATCACAATCACACTGATTAAGGCAATTGCTACTGTAATTCCGATGATATATTCCACACCCAATAAAAAATGACTTCCTAAAAGTAGAATAATAGCTAAAATCAATCCATTGAACAAGCTAAGTTTCATTTCCTTAAATAAACGTTGCCAAATGGTACCGCTTAAAGTATTGTTGGCTAAACCTTGTACTATAATGGCTGATGATTGTACTCCAACATTACCGGCCATTGCAGCAATAAGCGGCGTAAAAAAGAATAAAACACCATATTTTTCCATTGCTCCTTCAAATTGTCCGGAAACTTTTACAGCGATAAATCCACCTAAAAGTGCCAAAACTAACCAAGGCAAACGTGCTTTTGTAAGTTCAATAATAGTATCATCGGCTTCTACGTCTTGTGAGATACCGGCTGCTAACTGATAATCTTTATCCGCTTCGTCTTTGATTACATCTATAATATCATCAATAGTAATTCGTCCCACCAAGCGACCTAATTCATCTACGACAGGAATGGCTTCTAAGTCGTATTTTTGCATGATTCGAGCCACCTCAACATCTTTGGTATCCACCCGAACATAATCTACTTTTGGAATGTAAACTTGACTAATAGGAGTTTTGGTTGAAGTAGTCAATAAATCTTTTAAAGACAATCTTCCTTTTAATCGATTTTCATCGTCCACCACATAAATGGAATGTACGCGAGAAACATTTTCCGCTTGAATTCGCATTTCTTTCACGCAGGTGAGCACGTTCCAGTTTTCATTAACTTTTACCAACTCTTTTGCCATCAAACCTCCGGCAGTATCTTCGTCGTAACGCAACAAATCTACAATATCTTTGGCGTGTTCAACGTCTTCTAATTCCGAAATTACTTGTTCTTTTTTCTCTTGAGGAAGCTCGGCAATAATGTCGGCCGCATCATCGGTGGAAAGTTCATCAAGCTCTTCGGCAATTTCTTTTGGAGTAAGCTTTCGTAGAATTTTTTCACGCACCTCTTCATCTAATTCCAAAAGAATTTCAGAGGTTTTTTCAGAATCTAAACTGTTGAAAATATAAATGGCCTCAAACTCATCGAGTTCTTCCATGATTTCGGCAATATCAGCATAGTGAATTTCATGAAGCAAGTCATGAACTTCCTTTTCTTTGTTCTCTTTAATTAATTGCTCAATTTGAGATAGAAATTCTCTGCTGATTTTAAACTCCATCGGCGGCTATTTTTTGCGTGAGTTCTATAAATTGTTCCACCGAAAGTTGTTCCGGTCTGAGGTCAAAGATACTATCTTCTTTTAAATTATCCGACAATTGGTATGTTTTTAAACTGTTACGAAGTGTTTTTCTTCGCTGATTAAATGCTGTTTTTACCACCGTAAAAAACAATTTTTCATCACAAGGCAGTTTGAAGTTTTCTTTGCGAATTAACCGCAACACACCCGATTTTACTTTTGGTGGTGGTGTAAACACATTTTCGGAAACAGTAAAAAGGTATTCCGCTTCATAAAAAGCTTGGGTTAAAACCGATAAAATTCCATAGGTTTTAGACCCTTTTTTTTCGCAAATGCGTTCGGCTACTTCTTTTTGAAACATACCGGAAAATTCAGGGATTCTATCCCGAAGTTCCAAGGTTTTAAATACGATTTGAGATGATATATTATAAGGAAAATTACCAATAATGGCGAATGGTTCTTGACCGAACACTTCACTTAAATTGTATTTCAAAAAATCTTTAGAAATGATTTTCCCTTCCAACTTTGGATAATGCTTGTTGAGATATTCCACTGACTCTGTATCGATTTCAATAACATACGTAGAAATGGGTTTTTCTAACAAATATTTGGTCAAAACGCCCATTCCGGGACCAATTTCTAAAACC
>JAFLBT010000179.1 GCA_017302935.1 Flavobacteriales bacterium
AAATCTTTGGTAATATTATCTGTAATGTGGGTTAAAACATAATTATTTATAAACGAATAATCACTTTTTTCAATAGCCTTTAAATAGATTTCTTCAAGCTTTGTAAGGTTAGAAGTTATATTAAAATCGGTTGATTTTATTTTATTAAAATCTTCATCTGAAAAGAATGTTGATTTAAAAATATTTTCATTAGCTGATGAGAAAATATAAGTTTTGAATTCAGAACAGAAATTGGCTTCATTTTGAATATTGTTTATTATTTCATCATTATTAAGATAAAGTTTAATTATATTTTCTACTTTTTTTATTTTAAAATTATTATTTGATTTAAAAATACTAGCTTCATTTCCGGTATTAGGAATTTTTTGGTTTATATATTCTTGAAAAGTTGTAGGAGGAGTAGAATTATTGTATTCTGTTTTGCTTGCAAAAAATTTACAAAAAAATGCCTCATCTTTCATTTTCTCTTTGAATTTATCAAAATCTAAACCTACTAAATCGGCATTTTTTATTTCAAGAAATAACTCAGAATTTGGTAGTTTAAAAAAATAAGATTGGGTTGTTTTATTTATTTTTTCAAACACTTCTGATGTAAATTTACTTGTAGCAGCATCTTTATCTAATTTAAAAAATTGAATTATTGAAGTGTTTTTTGAGTCAAATATTTGAACATCAATGCCATCATTTGTGTTTTTGGATAGTTTAACTGTAAACTCATTCATTAAATTTGGAAGTTTAAGTACAGTTTCTTGGGCCGTTACAGACAATATATACAGAAAAATAAAGCTTATTGTTAATTTTGTTTTCATATAAATTGGTTTTGGTTTAAAAATTATTTTAAAAAAAATTTTATGATTTTTTAAAATTATGTAAATCTCTATGATAGACCATCACCATAAAAACCCTACTTGTAGGGTTTTTATGGTTTTTTATTTTATGGTCATCTTTTATTAAAGTTTAAAATTTGCACTTTTAGACAAACCTTTTAAGTTGAGGCTAAAATTTTGTACAGATTTGTCCAAACCATATGTCATTCCTTTAGCAAAAACATCTGAAATTCTATCCAAATCTTTTTCACTAATTCGATCACTAGAAATATTTTTATCATCTCTTAAAGCAATAAATCCGGCACCAATTGATGTATATAACATCAAATCAAAATTTATCCAAGGTTCATAATAACTATCGGATTTATCTTCATTTTCACTTTTTGGATTCCAATTATTAAGCATTGAAGAAAATTCTTGATTTTGATTTTCCAAACAATCAAGCATAAATTCTCTTGAAAAAGCCGGTGAATATTTTGAAGATAAAATTTCATCTGCAAGAGAACCTATACTTGCTAAATCTGCCAATTTTATTTTTTCAATTTTTTCAGTTGGATTATTCAAACTAGCTTCAATAAGTTGAGAATTTCTCAGCAACTCAATCCAAATAAATCTTCTCCAACAAAAATATGGTTTTCTTCTTGTCATCCACGTGGCAATGTTCATAAAGTATTGTTTTATGGCAGTGTAATCATTTGCATTTAAACCGGTTTGTCTTCCTGCTAAATCATTATTTGAAAATACAGATCCTTGTGAACCTTCACCATTAAGATTAATGTTAACAAAATGATGCCAAGTTGAATCAACAACTATTCGTCCTACATTTGCCAATCTACCATCCCATACACCAATAGAAGGAAAAGAATGAGCTGTTGTAGGTGTTTTGCCTACATTTCCATTATTTGTTGTGCTTCCACTTAATACATAAGAAGTGGCTATATTTTGAGACGGTACAGATACACCATTAACTGTAAATGTTCTCTCAGGTTTGCATTCTCCCTCATGAGGGTGATCAGGCATAACGTCAATTATTCCCGAAGGTCTAATAGATGTACTAATTGACAATAATGGATGGGGAAGTCCACCGGAAAATATTCTCGGTGCAATTACTTGTGGAATACTGTCTGATTGATTATCAAAATACATTGAAGTTGAACCGGAACTCGGACGATTGGTGTCATTTCTAAAAGATCCGCTCATCGCAGCACTCGAATTTGTTACATCTGAAGGTAAATCAGACCAAAACCGCATATCTTTTACTCTTGGTATATTACCACATAATGCTGAACCTAAAAAACCATGATCACCTGTTGCAAAAACTCCGCCTCCACCATTCATGTAGTTTTCCATAATCGGCAACTCAGTTGCTGATAATCCTGAACCTGTATTAATTCCAAAAAGCCATACCTGGTCAAAATTATTTAAAGTAACACTTGTTTGAAAATTAAAATTATTAATTTGACTAACAACCAAACTATTTGTACTTAGAACTGAATTACTTCTATGACCAAGGGTTATTTGGTAATTGTTCCAAGTGGTTGCTTGTAATTGATTAAAAATGGTTAAAAATTCAGATAAGCCTCCGGCTCCTGTTCCAAAATTTAAACTGCCATCCGTTACAATTAAAACTCTTACATCACATCTTTTCCACCACCACCATTTCGGGTAATATGGTTTTAAAAAATCAGGTCTCATTAATTCTAATTTTCTTGTTAATTCAATTCTGTCCTCACGATTAAGAAGATGAATGTTCTTAAATTTTAATTCTAATTCTTTTAAATTATCCATTTTAAATTTATTTTAAACTCACCTACTCTAATCAGTTTTCGGTTACCCTGTCTTACTCTTTTTTTGGATTTTCAGATTTCTCCAATCTATTCGGTCATTAATATGCTATCAATAGTTAAATTCATACGATTATGAATTCAACTTTTTCAACTTTTTCAACTTTTTCTTTCATCAAGGTTATTTATAATAAATTAGAAATAATTGAGATGATAAGAATTGTATTTTCTACATTTAATTTTTTGTAAATGAATAAGTTAAAATTATCTCAATTGTGTAATCACTACAATAGACTTTACACTATATGTTCTTAGGTTTTTACCTAATGAGTTGAAATTCCAATAGATATGGACTTTATTAAGAATTTTTACTATTTTTAACAAATAAACCAGTAGTTAAGTAAAAAACGATGAAAAATAGGGTTTTGCCTATAATTTTAAATCACAAGCTTTTGAATCTTTGTTAAAAACTATTTTAACTTAAAATATATATTATGAAAAGAAATATTTTACTCTGGATGACATCGATTTTCTTCTTTTTATCGTTTGATGAATTCAAGGCTCAAGATTGTTCTTCTAACATCATCTATGTAAATCCTAAACTTATTACTGATACCGGAATAACAGTATTGAGATGGATTGAGTTAAATCCCAATATGGTAATTTGTATAAATACAGAAGACGAAATAATTGTAGATTTTGAAAAGTTCAATGATAAAAATGAAATACCAAAATGGTTAAAAGAGAACGCAGAATTTATTAACTATGAAAAATCAAATCGTTTGATTGAAGATTTACATTTATTGAAAATGGATAGTGAATATGTAAGAGAAGCTGATAGAGAAATGATAATTAATAAAAATTTTTACGCTATTACTTATGATTTACTCAAAATTTATAGTAATGATCAAGATATAGACTCTATGCATCCCAGAGAGTATTATAAAAATTATAAAAAAGTATATAAAAACGCATTTAACAGTATAAAAATCAAAAATACAAATGGATTTATTTTAGGTGATCATAATTTTTCTGCTGTATTCTTAAGAAGTATAATTGTTAATAGAAATATTGATAAATCAGAATTTAAAAATTGCCTGTTTCAGTTTACAATAGTTAAAATTAATAATAGAGATACTGCTGTTTTAAAATTCACATTTGAAGGTGTCTCAACTTATTATGATTTTTCTGACGAACCAGGAACATAATTTGAAGATATAATCAATACCTAAGTACTACTTTAAAACGATATGCTTTACTTAATAAATCCTATAAAAATAATTGTTTTACTAACTTTTTTAGTAGGTTTATTTTTTTTAAAATTAAAAAACCCTACCCACCAAAAAGTATTGGGAATTCTTTTTATTTGTTTCGTAAATGAGTTTGTAGCGTTGATTTTAAAAGCCCAAGGTTTACCAATTGATAATTTATTCAATATAAATATTATCATTCATAATTCTTTATGGTTATTGATAATAGGTTGTTTTTTGAATAATACTAAAATTTTATGCATAGCTTACATTTTTTTTGGTTTTGTTAACCTACTTTTTTTTGAAGGATTTTCAAAATTTAACTATTATACTTTTGTTTTTGGGGCACTTCTATATACTTCAATTTTTATTTATTTAAGTTTCAAACAACTAAAAAGAGAAAATTTGTCTTTTTTTCTGTCCAATGATTATATTCTGTTATTCGCACCTGTACTTTTCTTTCTTGGATTAAGTCTTATGTTTAGTTTTAAATCCAAGCTTTTAACATCAACTTACATTTTTGATGGAATAAAATTATACACTTTCATTAATTATTTTGTGAATATCATTTACTACTTTTTTATTAGTTTATATATTTATAAAGAAAAGAAAAAGGGATATGTATAATGTAGCTGTTGGAATTGTAATCACGCTTTTATTTGTATGTCTTGTGGTTATTTTCTGTGCCATAATTATCAAACTCTACATAATAAAAATAAAAGAACACAATCAAAAAGAGCTCAATTTTCAAAAAGAATTGAATACTACTATCATTGAAACACAAGAACAAGTAGTCAATAATATTTCGCAAGATTTACATGATGATGCCGGACAACAATTAACCTATATCAATTTTCAACTCGAAAACTTAAAATTAGATTCACCAGAATGGAAGGAAGCCTTAGAACCGGTTTCACAATCCGTGTTAGCTCTTTCAAATTCAATTCGCAGTATTAGTCATTCCTTAAACAATCAATTAATTGTGCAAAATGACATCATCAAAGCAATTACAAACGAAGTAGAGCGACTACAAAAAAATAAAAAACCAAAAGTTATTTTTAATTACATTCCGTCTTTAAATGATCAATTTGAAACCAAAGAAAAAATATTTGTGTACCGTATTTTTCAAGAAATCATCAATAATTGCCTAAAACATGCCAATGCATCTATCATTACAATTGAATTAAAAACAAATCCATACTTCCAATTGACAGTTTCTGATAATGGAAAAGGTTTTGATTTTGATTCTTTAGATAAAAAGTTAACTTTGGGGTTGCAAAGCATGCATACCAGAGCAGAAATTATCAATTATTCAGTTACAATTAAGTCTGTTATTAATAAAGGTACATCCATCAAGCTGAGTAAAAAATAAAAGTCGTTGTATGGAACAAACAAAAATTTGCATTATTGATGACCATGCTATCGTACGCCATGGCTTGAAAGAGTTACTCCAAAAAATCAGCAATTATAAAATAATCCACGAATTTGAAAGTGGTGAGGATTTTTTAAATGCTATACCTGTAAATCCACAGCCTGATATTTATATTTTAGATTACTCAATGCCTAATAAAAATGGCATAGAAATTTTGCAGGAACTAGAAAACCTTCCCAATCAAGAATTTAAAGTACTGTTACTCACCCAACATTTTGAAGAAGACATCATCAATTTAGCCTT
>JAFLBT010000018.1:0-12597 GCA_017302935.1 Flavobacteriales bacterium
TTATCAAAATCGTCTTCCCACGTTCCAATCAATCGTTCTAATTCTTTTGGATGAGGAGTTAAAATGGAATTTTTGGGCAATAAATTCAGCCATTCTTGATGTTCTGAAAGAATGTTCAACGCATCTGCATCAATCACCAATGGAATAGAGTTATTTTTTAAAAAATTAAAAATAGCCGTTGTGGTTGCTGCATCTTGACCAATACCCATCCCAATTCCAATCGCTTTGGGCTGAAAAGCAAATTCAATATTTGTAATCTTATGATAGTCTCCATCGGTAATTACCATGGCTTCAGGGGTTGCGGTTTGCATAATTTCATAGCCACATTTCGGAATAAAAACCGTTGCTAAACCACAACCGGAACGCAAAGCAGCTTGCGAGGCCAAAACCATTGCTCCTATTTTGCCAAAACAACCGCCAATCAATAAAGCATGACCTTGTGTTCCTTTATGCGAAAATTTTGAAATAGGTTTGTATCGCTTTTTTATCTTATTTAAATCCGTGTAATAATAAGAAGAAGGAATTGATTCGATAGATTTTACATCCAAATCAATAGGAAGCAAAACAATTTCAGTAATAAAATTTTCATTATCAGGAAGATAAAAAGCAAATTTTGGAAACTGAAACGTGAGAACAACATCAGAATGAATGGCAATCGTTGTTTTTTTATCTAAAAATAAGCCCGATGGCACATCAATAGAAACTTTAAACGAATGATGATAATTTATTTTTTGAATCAATTTTTGAATCCAACCCGCTAATTCTCTCGTTAATCCAATTCCGAAAATAGCATCTATAATAATATGATTTTCACCAATATCTGGAAACTCTGTAGCTTCGCTAATCACTTCATACTCGAGGTTACATTCCTTTAAACGGCCAAGATTTGAATTAAAATCTGTTGAAAAATTCTCATTAAACGGAACAATGTACACGTGAACATCAAAGTAATTTTGTTTTAGCAATCGGGCAATCACCAGTCCATCTCCTCCATTGTTTCCTACTCCACAAAAAATATGATAAACTGTTTTTTTATCTTGGAAATGATTGACCAACCACAAAAAAGCTTGTAAAGCAGCCCGTTCCATCAATTCCAATGAAGTGATTTTTTGAGTTTCGATTGTCAATTTATCAAGTTCTTTGATTTTTTCTGCGTTAAAAATTTTCATCTGTTATCGGAATAGAAAGTTTATTGAAGTATTCGTAAAAGTTTGAAATTCCTTTTTTTTTTACGTAAATTTATTACATTTGTTTCAGATGAAATCACAAAAGAACATATTTTATTTAAATCTTTCCTTCAATTTGTTGAATGGATATTCTTTTGGCACATCTTCTACAACTACAACCCCATTCGGGGTATAAATTTCACATATCATCCTAAGCTTTGCTTATTCGAAAGAATAAAATAAAATCTATGTTTTCCAGTAAAAAATAATCAAATGAAGGTATTAAAATTCGGCGGAACTTCGGTTGCCAATGCTCAAAATATAAAGTTAGTTCTCGAAATTGTTCAACAAAAATCAAAAGACGATAAATTAATCGTGGCTGTTTCTGCTTTTAGCGGCGTTACCGATTTGTTACTTTCATCAGCACAAAAAGCTGCCTCAAAAGATGATTCGTACCGTGATGTCGTTTTGCAAATCGAAAAAAAACACCTCGAAGCAATAAAAGAATTAGTTCCTATAAATGAGCAAACGGCTTTAATTCACTACTGTAAAAAAAATATTTCGTTGTTAGAAACCTTGTTAGATGGTTGTTATTTATTGGGCGAATTAACTTCCAGAACATCGGATATGATTGTCAGTTTTGGCGAGTTATTATCGTCCTACATCATTGCCGAAGCGATGAAACAAAAGGTAGCCAATTGCAATTTTAAAGACAGTCGCGAACTCATTAAAACCAACAACAACTTTGGAAAAGCTGAAGTCCATTTTGAAATTACAAATAAAACCATTAGCAATTATTTTCTAGAGAATGCAACTCAAGTTACAGTTATACCCGGTTTTATTGCATCGTCAATGAACAATAACACAACTACTTTGGGTCGTGGTGGTTCAGATTACACGGCTGCAATTGTAGCTGCCGCTTTAAATGTTGAAGAATTAGAAATTTGGACCGATGTAAATGGAATGTTTACCGCCAATCCGAAAATCGTAAAACAAGCTCAACCTATTGAGAAAATTACGTATGAAGAAGCGATGGAGCTTTCGCACTTTGGTGCTAAAGTACTTTATCCCCCAACCATCCAACCGGTTTTAAGCAAAAATATCCCGATTTGGATAAAAAACACGTTTGAACCAGAAGCTTTTGGAACGTATATTTCCTCTGAATCTAATCCTAACGGAAATCCGATTAAAGGAATTTCGCATATCGATAAAATTAGCTTGATTACATTGGAAGGTTCCGGAATGGTGGGTGTTGCCGGAGTTTCTAAACGTTTGTTTGAAGTACTTTCCAATCACGCCATCAATATCATTTTCATCACACAAGCTTCTTCAGAACATTCCATTTGTATCGGAATTTTAAATGTTGATGCCGATTTGGCAAAAACGGCGATTGACAAAATCTTTGAATTAGAAATTGCACAACAAAAAATCAATCCGTGTGTAGTTGAAAAAGATTTGTGCATCGTGGCTTTGGTGGGCGAACAAATGAAAAATCACCAAGGAATTAGTGGGAAAATGTTCAGTACGTTGGGAAAAAACAATGTGAATATTCGGGCCATTGCTCAAGGGGCTTCAGAGCGAAACATTTCTGTGGTAATCAATGAAAATGATGTAAAAAAAGCGTTGAATACACTACACGAACGCTTTTTTGAAGAACAAACCAAACAGTTGAATTTATTCGTAATGGGAGTTGGAAATGTAGGCGAAAAATTCATCGAACAAATTCACCAACAAAAGAAATTCTTAAAAGAAAATTTAAAAATAAATCTCCGAGTAATCGCCCTTTCCAATTCCAGAAAAATGATTTTTGATGAAGAAGGAATTGCTTTAAAAGACTGGAAAACCGCTTTAGATAATGGAGAAAAAGCCTCAAAATTGGATTTTATTGAAAAAACAAAAACCCTAAACCTTCGCAACAGTATTTTTGTAGATATTACGGCCAATGCCGGAGTTTCAAAAACCTATGAACAGTATCTTCGTAAAAATATAGCAGTGGTAACCTGTAATAAAATTGCTTGTTCATCGGAATACAACAATTATTTGAATTTAAAACGCTTATCGCGAAAGTACAATGCTCCTTTTTTATTTGAAACCAATGTAGGTGCGGGTTTACCCATTATTGATACGTTAAAACATTTGATAGCTTCGGGTGATCGAATCCATAAAATTCAAGCGGTTTTATCCGGAAGCTTAAACTTTATATTCAATAATTTCAGCGAAACCTACAATTTTCATGATGTGGTAAAAGAAGCCGGAGTCCAAGGATTTACAGAGCCTGACCCAAAAATTGATTTAAGTGGTGTGGATGTCGCTCGAAAAATTCTGATTCTCATTCGCGAAAGCGGTTATCAAATGGAAATGGAAGACATCGAAAATATTTCGTTCTTACCCAAAGAATGTATGGAAACCACGAACAATGAGGACTTCTTCAAATCCTTAACCAAACATGCCTCGCATTTTGAAAATCTATTGAAAGAAGCAAAAGAAAAAGATTGTCGCTTGAAGTTTGTGGCTAAATTTGACAACGGTAAAGCCAGCGTTGGTTTGCAATTCATACCAAAGGAAAGTCCGTTTTACAATTTGGAAGGAAAAGACAATATCGTTGAATTTTTCACTGATCGTTATGTGGACCAACCGTTAATCATCAAAGGTGCAGGTGCCGGTGCTGCGGTGACTGCTTCGGGTATTTTTGCGGATGTGATTCGGATTGGAAATGTATAATAAAGGTGCTGAGGCACTAAGGTTCTAAGGCACTAAGTAACCTCAGAACCTCAGAATCTCAGAACCTCAGAACTTTTAAAAAAAATGAACCAAATAAAAATATTCTGCCCTGCCACCGTAGCCAACTTATCCTGTGGATTTGATGTATTAGGATTATGTTTAGAGGGCATTGGCGACGAAATGATTATTCGTAAAAGCGAGCAAAAAGGACTTCGGATTACCAAAATAACCGGAGCCGATTTGCCTCTAGAAACAGAAAAAAACGTAGCCGGTGTGGCCGGAATGGCGTTATTGAATCACTTGGATTTAGAATTTGGATTTGAGTTGGAAATCCATAAAAAAATCAAAGCCGGAAGCGGAATTGGAAGCAGTTCTGCTAGTGCCGCCGGAATTGTGGTGGGAATCAATGAAATCTTAGGTAATCCTTTGTCTCGAAAAGAATTAATTCCATTTGCTATGGAAGGCGAATTTTTAGCCAGCGGAAGTTATCATGCCGATAATGTGGCTCCGGCCATTTTAGGCGGATTTACTTTGGTTCGTGGTTATGATCCGTTAGAAGTCATCAAAATTAATAGTCCGAAAGATATTTTTTTAACCATCATTCATCCCCATATTGAAGTTAAAACATCTGAATCTAGAAGGATTTTACCGAAAGAAATTCCATTGAAAACCGCTATTACGCAATGGGGAAATTTAGGCGGATTCATCAGTGGATTATATACCGAAGATTATGGTTTGATGAGCCGTTGCTTGGAAGATGTTGTAGCAGAACCTTACCGAAAAAACTTAATTCCAGAATTTGATACGATTAAAAAAATAGCATTAGAAAACGGTGCATTAGGTTGTGGAATTTCCGGTTCGGGACCTTCTATTTTTGCGATGAGTAAAGGAAAAGAAACCGCTGAAAATGTGGCCAACCAAATGAAACAAATCTATACCAAAACCGGAATTGGATTTGATGTGTATGTTTCTAAAGTATGTGATATGGGTGTGAAAGTACTGTAACTTCATTTTGTCATTCCGACGAGGGAGGAATCTCAAGATGATAATCCTCATTCGTCTGTATGACAGAACTACTAAAACTATACCTCTTCTCTATTTTGAAACTTCGTTCGTTTACTACCTTCGTAAATATCATATTTCAACAATCGGGCTTCCAATTTCCCGTTGAACAATTTGATTTTTCGGGAAGGTTTTAATCCCACAAATTTCAAGGCTTCTAAATTGGCTGTAATAAACCAAGCTTGTGTGTTGGGATAACTTTGTTTGAATGTATCGCCAATTTCTCTATAAAATCGTTTCATATCAATATCCAAACGTTCCCCATACGGCGGATTGAAAACCATATGTAGCGGACCTTCCGTTTGTTTCTCTGATTCAAAAAAATCTTTTTGTTCTATGGTAACGTAATCTTCCAAATTGGCATTTTGAATGTTATCTTGGGCTTTACGAACGGCACTTGGAGCTTTGTCAAAACCTTTGATGGTATAATGAAATTCTCTGGTTTTCTTCATCAAACTATCAATAATTTGATCAAATAAATCATTGTCCCAATCGTTCCATTTTTCAAAAGCAAACTCTTTTCTGTTGATATTCGCGGGAATATTACAAGCAATCATAGCGGCTTCCGCTAAAATAGTTCCACTTCCGCACATGGGATCCAAAAAATGAGATTTTCCCTCCCAACCGGATAAAAACAACATTCCTGCGGCTAAAACTTCGTTTATGGGAGCAATATTCGTTGCCGAACGATACCCTCTGTGATGCAACGAATCTCCGGAAGTATCCAAAGAAACCGTACATTGATCACGATCTAAATGAATGTGTATTCGCAAATCCGGAAAATCTTTATCTATACTCGGACGAACACCGGTTTTAGCTCTAAATTGATCTACAATTGCATCTTTGGTTTTTAAAGCCACGAATTGGGAGTTGTTAAAAGCCTCAGAATACAACGTAACATCCACCACAAAAGTTTGACGTTCATTCATATATTGACTCCAATCAATACTTGAAACGCCATCATATAACCCCTTCTCATTGAATACTTTAAACCCTTTGATAGGTTTTAAAATTTTAAGGGCTGTACGCAACGACAAATTAGCTTTATACATAAATCCTTTATCGCCGTAAAAAGTTACCACACGCGTTCCGATTTGTACATCTTGTCCGCCTAATTGTTGCACTTCTTTCGCTAAAATTTCTTCAAAACCAAAAAAGGTCTTGGCCACCATCTTAAAATTCTTCTCCATGATTGTATAAAACTGTAAAACTTGGCAAAAATACACTAAATTTGCACGTTCTTAAAGCTTCTAACCAATTAATGTCAGAATCGAAACCACCCATACCTCAAAACCCATCTCCAATTACCGATAATTGGTTTGCCTCTTGGTTTGATACAACTTACTATCACATTCTTTACAAAGATAGAGATTATGCAGAGGCTCAATTGTTTATGGATAATCTTACGGAATATTTGAACTTACCGGAAGAAGCCAAAATATTGGATTTGGCCTGCGGAAAAGGGCGTCATTCCATCTATTTGAATCAATTAGGTTATGATGTTACCGGGGCTGATTTGTCTGAGAACAGCATTACAGAAGCCTCAAAATCTTCTAATGAAAAGTTGCATTTTGTGGAACATGATATGCGAATTCCATTTGAAGAAAAGTTTGATGCCATTTTCAATTTATTCACCAGTTTTGGTTATTTTGAAGATGATGCGGATAATTTAACAACGCTAAAGGCCATTCGCGACAGCTTAACAGAATATGGATTTGCTGTTATTGATTTTATGAATGTGGATTTTGTTTTGGAAAATTTAATACCGGAAGAAACGAAAACAGTGGAAGGCATCGAATTTCACATCAAGCGATATGAAAAAGACAATCATATCTATAAAGAAATTTCGTTTTCAGATCAAGAAAAAGAATTTCATTTTACCGAAAAAGTACAAGCTCTTCGCCTTTCTGATTTTGAAAAAATGATGGATGAAGCCGGAATCTATTTATTAGATGTTTTTGGCGATTATAAACTCCGAAAATTCTACAAATCGCAATCTGAACGTTTAATTATGATTTTTAAATAATGCAATACATTATCACTTTTTTGGCCGTTATTTTGGGTTTTTTGATCGCATTATTTTTAAAACCGCAGAAGAAAAAAAACATCAAATTATTACTAGCTTTTAGTGGAGCTTTTTTGCTTTCACTAACGGTTTTGCATTTGTTACCTGAGTTATTTCACGAAGGTCATCACCACGTACACGAAGGCGAACACGAACATTACACCCTTCCGGTTGGCGTTTTTATCATGATTGGGATTTTGTTCCAAATCATTCTTGAATTTTTCTCCAAAGGTGCCGAACACGGTCACGTTCATGTGCATACTGATGAAAACAATGAAGTACATCATATTCCTTGGTTGCTATTTATCAGTTTATGTATTCACGCGTTGTTAGAAGGTTTTCCGATTCACGAAAACACCAATTTGGCGTATGGAATTGCGGTTCACCACTTCCCTATTGCCATTATTTTAACGTTATTTTTTGTGAATGCCAAAATGAATAAATGGATGGTTTTTGCCTTCATGTTTTCTTTTGCATTAATGACACCCCTTGGAACGACGTTAGCAGAACACTTGCATTTTGCACAACATTATTCCAAAGAAATTTCGGCTATTGTGGTGGGTATTTTATTCCATATTTCCTCAACCATTATTTTTGAAAGTAATGAAGGTCACAAATTCAATTTAGCGAAAATCACGATGATTGTTTTAGGATTTTTATTGGCTTATGTGATGGAAATGGGGCATTCGCATTAAGTTATCGGTTGTCCGTTGTCCGTTGTCGGTTTTTGTAATTACACTAAGTTTCATCTTAAAAATCTATAAACCTCAGTTTCTCAGCTACTCAGTAACTCAGCAACTTTTTTTGCGACTTTGCGTCTTTGCGAGAAATGAAAATCTCGTATCTTTGAGTGAAATTTTGCAATATGTCTTTTACCAGAACCACTGAACAATCCTCAAAATACGAACATCTGGAAAAGATGTCGGTTTCCGAATTATTACAAAACATCAATAACGAAGATAAAACCGTTCCATTAGCGGTTGAAAAAGCGTTGCAACAAATTGAAAAAACGGTTGAAAAAGTAGTTAGTCAATTAAAAAACGGCGGACGACTTTTTTATATTGGAGCCGGAACTTCCGGTAGATTGGGCGTTGTAGATGCTTCAGAATGTCCGCCCACATTTGGAGTTTCATTTGATTTGGTAGTTGGAATCATTGCCGGTGGCGACAAAGCCATTCGAAAAGCAGTAGAATTTGCCGAAGATGACACAGAACAAGCTTGGAAAGATTTATTGGAATTTAATATCAATTCAAATGATTTTGTTATTGGTATTGCAGCTTCCGGAACTACGCCATATGTGATTGGTGGTTTGGAAAAATGCAATCAGCATAACATTCCAACCGGTTGTATTACTTGCAACGAAGGAAGTCCGCTATCAAACGTTTCACAATTTCCAATTGAAGTGGTGGTTGGACCAGAATTTGTAACGGGAAGTTCACGAATGAAAGCCGGTACGGCTCAAAAGTTGGTCTTAAATATGATTTCTACCGCTACGATGATTCAACTCGGAAAAGTAAAAGGCAACAAAATGGTGGATATGCAATTGAGTAACAATAAATTAGTTGATCGTGGCATTCGAATGATTATGGGTGAAATTCCAGTAAGTTATGAAGAAGCAGGAGTTTTGTTGGAAAAGTATGGTAGCGTGAGGAAAGCGGTGGAGAATTTTCAGTCACCGTAAATAATTATCAACATTAGAAACTCAGTCACTCAGAATCTTAACAACTTATTAAATAATGGATAGTAAAGGACTCCTTTTCAAAGGATTAAAATATAGCATTGGAGCAATTCCGTTAATGTTTTTGGGACCAATTCTCATACACAATGCTTTTATGAATAAACATACTTGGATACATTATATCGTTTTAGGTGTGGGAATTTTAATATGTATTACTTCTGTTTATCTAATGTTCAAAGGAATTCAAATTATCATGAAAAGTTTGTTTGATGAAAATCTATGAAAATGGGTAATACACATTTTTTTGCTGATATAGGTGCTTTAATTTATTGGATTTTAATCAAATTTTGTCAATCAAAATTATATGATGAAATGTCTGAAAAATATAAAAACCGTAATTTAATTACCTATGGATTATTTAACTTATTGATTTTAATACTTATTATAATGTTATTTCTATACTACAATTAAAATGAAAAAAATATTACCAATTTTAAGCTTACTATTCATTTCCTGCTATCAACAAGAACGCAATTGCACCGATTTTAAAACCGGAAAATTTCAATTTGAACTTGAAATTAAAGGCAAAAAAGAAATTTCTGTTTTTGAAAGAAACGATAGCTTACAAATAGAAACTTTTCAAGGAAAGACAGATTCTTCCTCAGTTCGATGGATCAATGATTGCGAATTTGTCTTGCAAAAATTACATCCCAAAAACATGAAAGAAAAAAAAGCAATTCATATGAAAATTTTAACTACAACCGAAAAAAACTATACATTTGAATATTCTTTTGTAGGCGATTCAAACAAACAAAAAGGCGTTGTAACAAAAGTGAATTAATTGCGTAAAAAAACATAAAATAAATCACATTTATGGAAGTATTTGCAAATCCCGATGCATGGGTTGCCCTTTTAACATTAACCTTTCTAGAAATTGTTCTAGGTATCGATAACATCATTTTTATCTCCATAGTAACCGGAAAATTACCGGAAGAAAAACGCAAAAAAGCAACACGTTTAGGTTTATTTTTGGCCATGTTCATGAGGATTGCTTTACTTTTCGGAATCTCTATTTTGATTGCCATGAAAGCTCCTTGGTTTTCCGTCGATTGGGGTTGGTTTAGCGGAAGTTTTACCGGTCAAGCCATGGTTCTTTTCTTTGGTGGATTATTTTTAATTTATAAAAGCACGAAAGAAATTCACGAAAAAGTTGATCATAAAGGAGTTGAAGAAAAAGAATTAAAAACTTCTGCCGCTAAATCGTTTGGAAATGTGATTTTTCAAATTCTTTTGATTGATTTAATTTTTTCTGTGGATAGTATTTTAACCGCAGTTGGAATGACTAATGGTGTTGAAGGTGCTTTGTATATTATGGTAACAGCAGTCGTCATTTCAGTTGGTGTAATGATGCTTTTTGCTGTTCCGGTAGGAAATTTTGTAAACGCAAATCCTTCAATTCAAATACTCGGTTTAGCGTTTTTAATCTTAATCGGATTTATGTTGATTACTGAAAGTATGCATTTATCGAATGCTCAATTAGTAGGACAACATGTTGGAGCCGTTCCAAAAGGGTATTTGTATTTCGCTATTGCTTTTTCATTGGCTGTAGAATTTATTAATATGAAAATGAGGAAGAAAAACGAATTAAAATAAATTTTGAAATGAGTTTGTAACAAAATAAAAGTTGAATCGTCTTCCTTTTATTAATCAAAAAAAAACTCATTATGAAAAAATTAATTGTAACCTTTTGTTTAGCTTTTCTAGCTTTTTCTGCTCAAGCTCAATCTTTTGAAAAATTAGATAAAGATGAAAATGTAACCAAAGTTGTAGTAAGCAAAGGATTATTTTCACTTATTGGAAAAGTATCCGACAAGAAAAACTTGACTACTGAAGACAAAAAAGTAATGGATTTTATTGATCGAATAAAATCGTTTAAAATGTACACTTCTACCGGAAATTCGCAACGCAATGAAATGAAAGCAATTGCCGGAAAGTACCGTAAATCAAAAGAATTTGAAGAATTAATGCGAATTAATGACGGAGGAAAAGAAGTTGAATTTTTAGTAAAGAGCGGAAAAAACGATGAAATTCAAGAACTAATTATGTTTGTGGAAGGTTCCGGCGAAAATGAATCGGTTGTTTTTCAATTATCATTAAGTTAATTATTATTTCAAATAAAAAGGTTCGCTAAGTAATTTTTCTCTTTGCGAACCTTTTTTTATTTTGTTATGGAAATAAAAACTAATCCAAACTTAACGTTATCTGTCCATCATCATCCAATTCCGTTTGAATATCATCAGAAACATTGTCTTCGCCCGCAACTTCCATTTCCTCCGGTGCTTCCTCTTCCGGTTCTTCGAAAGGTAAAGGTTCTAACAGATTAATTTGCTTAATTTTATCCGTCGTCAACTGATTTCCAAGAGCTTTGATTCCCTTTATTGCAATAAATTGCTCAATATCAACAATTTGATTCTCTTTTTGAACGCCTTTTACTTTGGCAAAAATAACTTCAGCAACAGGTCGCCAATCAGTGGAAACAATTTCTAATTGCGATTTTTCATGTTCCGAAATGAAAATTTCTTCTTTATTTTCATTTTCAACCAAAAATCGTTTCACATAATAACGGTCTTTTTCACCATCATAATAAATGGCCGAAATCGGTTTTTTAGGATGCCATTTTTCCAATACCACCATATCTTCATCAAAATGAGTTGTCAATTCAGGAATGATTGTTTTCAATTTTCCGGATTGGTTGATAATCAACAAACGGTCATTGGGTCTAAATTCACCTAACAACTCGCCTCTTCCATCTACATTAAGACGTTGAACCGTATCGTCAAACCAAATTTTTCGTGGTCGTAAGGTGGATATTCCTTTTTCTTTTAATTCGATTTTTTTAATCGGATATTTGGTTACTGTATTTCCGCGAGAGGCTCTTCCTTTAATGGCAATGTCGGCAAAATCTACATCCCATTTCAACTTTTTAATGCTTCCAACTTGTCGCAATAAAATCGTCACAACTTCTGCTTCACCATTGGGATTCGCAGAAAAATACGAAACCATTGAACCGGCTTTTTCTTGCGTCAAATCATAAAACTTATCTCTTGTTACTCCGGAAACATTGAATCGCTTGATAAAAGTAGAGCCATTTTTTCCATCGCGATACATCATATTGTAAATGGTTCGTTTGTCATTCTTATCAAATATTGCAACATGAATGATATCTTTCCCAATAAACTTTTTATCATCTACTTTGGTTACCATCATTTTTCCGTCACGGAGAAAAACAATCACATCATCAATATCGGAACAATCCGCTACATATTCGTCTTTTTTGAGTCCGGTACCTATGAAACCTTCTTCTTTGTTGACATACAATTTGGTATTTCGCAACACAACTTTGGTCGCTTCAATCGTATCAAAATTGCGTAGTTCCGTTTGACGTTCTCTTCCTTTGCCGTATTTGTCTTTTAATTTAAGGAAGAAATCCACCGAAAAATCAATAATATGATCCAAATGATGTTTCACTTGTTCCATTTCTGCTTCCAATTTTGCAATGGCATCATCGGCTTTATCCGAATCAAAACGCGTTATACGAATCATCGGAATTTGCGTTAATTTCTGCAAATCATCATCGTTTATTTCTCGAACAAAAGATTTTAAAAACGGTTTGAATCGTTCATACATATACGTATATAAGGATTCGCGGTCGGAATATAATTTGAAATCAATGTACATTTCTTCTCGAATGAAGATTTTTTCCAACGTAGAGAAATGCCATTTATTTTCGAGCTCATCCAACTGAATTTCCAACTCACGTTTTAGTAAATCCACCGTTCGATGAGTCGAAATTTTCAACATATCCGAAACTCCGATAAATAACGGTTTATGGTTTTCAATCACAC
>JAFLBT010000018.1:12607-13835 GCA_017302935.1 Flavobacteriales bacterium
GCATCAATCGTTTTATCCGGAGAAACACCCGG
This sequence comes from Flavobacteriales bacterium, assembly GCA_017302935.1. Lineage (GTDB taxonomy): Bacteria > Bacteroidota > Bacteroidia > Flavobacteriales > Flavobacteriaceae > Flavobacterium. The sequence continues at coordinate 12,640 of JAFLBT010000018.1, forward strand.
CGGAAGATGGATGAGAATTTCAACCTCTGCTGCCGTATTATCTTCAATTTTTTTGACTTTAATTTTGCCTTTTTCATTGGCTTTTAAGATACTATCAATCAACGTTCCGGTATTGGTAGAAAACGGAATTTGAGAGATCACCAAGGTTTGTTTATCCAATTGCGAAATCTTTGCACGCACCCGCACTCGACCGCCACGCATTCCGTCGTTGTAGTTTGAAACATCAGCGATACCGGCTGTTGGGAAATCAGGATATAATGTAAACGGTTTGTTTTTCAAAACCTTTATCGAGCAATCAATTAATTCATTGAAATTGTGTGGCAAAACTTTCGTTGATAAACCAACGGCAATCCCTTCAGCTCCTTGAGCTAATAACAGTGGAAATTTTACGGGAAGATTGATGGGTTCCGCACGACGGCCATCATAGGATAATCCCCACTCTGTAATTTTAGGAGAAAATAAAATATCATGAGCCAATTTAGATAAACGTGCTTCAATGTAACGGGAAGCTGCTGCACCATCACCCGTGAGGATGTTCCCCCAGTTTCCTTGCATATCGATGAGTAAATCTTTCTGACCGATTTGCACCATTGCATCACCAATACTCGCATCTCCATGAGGATGATACTGCATAGTGTGTCCTACGATATTCGCTACTTTGTTATAACGACCGTCGTCGAGTTCTTTCATGGAGTGCATGATACGGCGTTGTACGGGTTTAAAACCATCTTCGATAGCCGGAACGGCACGTTCTAAAATTACATACGAGGCATAATCAAGAAACCAATCTTTGTACATACCGGTTACTTTGGTAATGGTATCTTCGGGATTCTCGTTGTTTTCATAAAAATGTTTTCCTCCCGACATGCGAAAGTCGTCAAAACCTTGTTCTAGGTTTGATTCATTTATATCTTCATTATTTTCATCGTCAGGGATGATGTATTCTTCGTCTTCGTTTATCATTGATGATGAACTTTTTTCATTTTAATTTTAGAACTAATTTTTTTCTATCGTATCCAACTCCACCTTCAAATTATTGATAATAAACTCTTGTCGATCCGGGGTGTTTTTACCCATATAAAACTCCAGCAAGGTTTCGATTGAAGTGGCTTTGTCTAACATCACCGGATCCAATCGAATGCTTTCGCCAATAAAATTTTTGAACTCGTCGGGCGAAATTTCTCCTAATCCTTTGA
>JAFLBT010000018.1:13845-29909 GCA_017302935.1 Flavobacteriales bacterium
GGTGATTTCAGGTTTTGGTTTTAATTTTTCAATGGCATCCACTCGTTCTTGTTCCGAATAACAATAAATCGTTTCTTTTTTATTTCGCACACGGAACAATGGCGTTTGCAAAATATATAAATGTCCGTCTTTGATTAACTCGGGGAAAAATTGCAAGAAAAACGTAATCAACAACAAACGAATGTGCATACCATCAACATCGGCATCGGTAGCAATTACTATGTTGTTATAACGTAAATCTTCCATCGATTCTTCAATGTTTAAAGCAGCTTGTAACAAGTTGAATTCTTCGTTTTCGTAAACAATTTTCTTTGTCATTCCATACGAATTCAATGGCTTTCCACGTAAACTAAACACAGCTTGTGTATTTACATCACGACTTTTTGTAATCGAACCCGAAGCCGAATCTCCCTCCGTGATAAAAAGCGTACTTTCTAAACTTCTAGGGTTTTTAGCATCGGTTAAATGCACTCGGCAATCGCGTAATTTTTTATTATGTAAACTCGCTTTTTTCGCACGGTCTTTGGCTAATTTTCGTATGCCTGAAAGTTCTTTACGTTCCCGTTCAGCTTGGAGAATTTTACGTAAAAGAGAATCGGCTACTTCCGGATTTTTATGTAAAAAATTATCTAGCTTTTTAGAAACGAATTCGTTAATGAATGTTCGCACTGTTGGCCCACTCGGACCGATATCAGTTGACCCTAATTTCGTTTTGGTTTGGCTTTCAAAAACAGGCTCCTCTACTTTAACAGCAATGGCAGAAACGATTGATTTTCTGATGTCTGACGGATCAAAATCTTTTTTATAAAACTCACGAATCGTTTTGACAATCGACTCACGAAATGCGTTCAAATGCGTACCACCTTGCGTTGTATTTTGTCCGTTCACGAAGGAATGGTACTCCTCAGAGTATTGTGATTTACTGTGTGTAAGAGCAATTTCAATATCATCACCGGAAAGATGAATGATTGGATAAATCATGTCTTCTTCGGTAATATTTTCTTCTAATAAATCTTTTAAACCATTTTCAGAAAAATACTTTTCACCGTTGTAATAAATTGTTAATCCCGTATTGAGGTAACAATAATTTTTGAGCATTTTGATGATATACTCGTTACGGTATTTATAGTTTTTAAAAATGGCTTCGTCGGCAATAAATGCTACTTTGGTTCCGCGACGTTTGGTAGATTCCTGAACGTCTTCTTCAAGAGTTAAATTTCCGGCAGAGAATTCTGCAGCTTTTTGTTGATTGTCACGAACGGATTCCACACGAAAATAATTGGACAAAGCATTTACAGCTTTCGTACCCACACCATTCAAACCTACGGATTTCTTGAAGGCTTTGGAATCATATTTTCCTCCGGTATTCATTCTGGAAACAACATCGACCACTTTTCCTAACGGTATACCGCGACCATAATCACGAACCGTTACCAATTTATCTTTGATAGTTACTTCAATGGTTTTTCCGGCTCCCATGACATATTCATCGATACAATTATCGAGTACTTCTTTAAGTAAGATGTAGATACCATCATCAGGGGAAGAACCATCCCCGAGTTTTCCGATATACATACCGGGTCGCATTCGGATATGTTCTTTCCAATCGAGAGAACGAATATTGTCTTCAGTATATTGATTTTGCTCTGACATAGCGGAATAATGGATTTTGTGCTAATATAACGGATAAAGCAAGATTTTAAAAGCAAAAACCATGAAAGTTATTAAGAATAATATTGACACTATTCAATCTAATCAGTCTATTAAAAACAAAAAAAACTGCTGAATTTCTTCAACAGTTTTATGCATAAGTTTTTTAAAAAAATTAATCCAATTGAAAAGTAACACTAACATTAGTTGTTATTTCAATTTGACCAATAGCTAGAGTTTCCTGAGAGGTATCCATTGCTTCTGCTTTCATCATCATATTTCTATACATCGGTGGTTGATAAATAGGTTGTGAATTGTCCGTAATGACAATTGCTTTACCCACTTTTTGATTCAATGCCGTTGCAAAATCTTCGGCTTTTTTCTTCGCGTCCAAAATAGCTTGCTTTCTGGCTGTTACTTTGTGTTCTTCTATTTTGGACGATTTAAATTCAACGTTGCTAATGTTATTGATGCCATTGTCAACTAATCCCATCATCAATTCATCATATTTTTTAATGTCTTTTAAAGTAATCGAAATGGATTGTGAAGCTTGATAATGATGCTTCTTTTTTTCATAATCATATGATTTGTGTAAACTCACATTTGTAGTTTGCACATCGTTTGAAAGAATACCAAACTTTTTGATAAACTTCATTACTTTATCTACCGTTTCATCATTCATTTTTTTCACTTCAGCAGCATCTTTTCCGGTATTTTGAACACCAAAATTGATTATTGCTTGATCAGGTTGAACTGTAACTTTACCTTCTCCTGTTACAGCAATATGAGGAGTAATCTTAGTATCTTGTGCATTCATGTTTGTTACAAAAATGGTTAGTAAAAGAAAAATAGACTTTTTCATGGTGTTAATTTTAAAGTTGAATAAACATAGTCAATTTATATGCCAAAAATGATATTCACATTTAAATTTTTCCCGTTTTAGCCATGACGAATAATATTATAATTGGAATAGCCAATAGAATAACCATCATCGTATTTTCTGTAAACAACTGAGGCTCTTTTGACAACGTAATTAAATAACCGCCTATAGCACCTCCAAAATGAGCGGTATGTCCAATATTATCGGTTCTCGATTTCATTCCATAAATGGAATACAGTAAATAAACAATTCCAAAAATATACGCCGGAATGGGAATGGGAATAAAAAACATATACAAATTCATTCCCGGTTGCAATAAAATAGCCGAATATAAAATTCCTGTAACAGCTCCTGAAGCTCCAACTGCTCGATAATGATATTCATCTTTGTGAAATTGTAGTGTTAACAAATTACCACAAAGTAAGCTTCCCAAGTAAATCATTAAAAAGGAAGGAGTTCCTAAAAAACTAATTACAACCGGAGCAAAGAAATATAACGTAAGCATGTTAAATGCCAAATGTGCTATATCCACATGTAAAAAAGCAGAACTAAACATTCTAATATGTTGACCTGCTCGAATACTTCCGATGTGAAATTCATATTTTCGAAAAAAATATTCATCTTCAAATGCTTTAAAACTGATTAAAACATTTGCAGCAATTAAGACAATTAATGCAATACTCATAGCTAAAATTTAAACCGTAAAAATAGTAATTGTTTCTCTATCTATAGTCAATACAACTTTTATAAAATAGTAAATACCGTATATTTGCAAAAATTTAATTATGCAATTCATCGCTTACCTACTTGTTTATCCTTTACTTTGGATTATTTCCATCTTACCATTTCGCCTACTTTATATTTTCTCTGATTTTGTATTTGTAATTGTTTATTATATTATCGGTTACCGAAAAAAAACTGTGCGTCAAAATTTGTCGATAGCAATGCCTTTAGCGACTAAAAAAGAGCGATTAATTGTTGAAAAAAAGTTTTATCATCACATGTGTGATTTATTTTTAGAGATGATCAAAACCTTGACTATTTCTGAAAAAACGATGGATGAGCATTTTACAGTTAAAAATATAGCTTTGATGCAAGAAATGGAAAAAAAAGGAAAAAGTATCATTTTGATGACCAGCCATTATGCTAGTTATGAATGGTCAGTTTCTATTAATAATAAACTAAATTTTGAATCGTATTTGGTTTATAAAAAAATTGCCAATCAATATTTTGACAAATTGGCACGAAAAATTAGATCAAAATTTGGAGCCAATTTATTGACAACTCAGGAAACTGTTGATAAAATGAAAGAAAACCATAAAAATAATATTCCTTCACTGTATGGATTTGCTAGTGATCAATCGCCAAAAGCGGCCAAAATTAGAAATTGGGGAACTTTTTTTGGTGTGGAAACACCTTTGCAATCCGGTGCAGAAGCTTTAGCTAAAGAATTTGACATGACGATGATGTACATGCATATACGAAAAGTAAAAAGGGGCTTTTATGAAGCAACTTTTGAAGTAATTACAGAGCAACCACGATCATTTCCTGATTATGAAATTTCTCAATTGTATATGAATATGGCAGAAAAACAAATTTTAGAAGCTCCCGAGTTTTATTTGTGGACGCACAAACGATTTAAACACCGAAAATCTTCTTAGATAAACCAATTTTTCACCATTTCCTTTTCTAAAACCAAATCATCTTTGTGACGGAAGTTATTTGATTTTCCATCATACACATAATCTTTAGCCCAAGTTGTATGATTTGCTGCTAATTGTTTGATACTTTCACAAACAAATTTAATTTCTTCCGTAGTTGTGGTTGGATGAATCGACATTCGAATCCATCCCGGTTTTTTGATTAAATCACCCGAAGTAATTTGACAAATCAAATCATTCGAAGTTTCTTCATCTACATGAAGTAAATAATGCCCGTATGTTCCGGCACAACTACATCCGCCTCTGGTTTGTATACCAAATTTATCATTTAAAAGTTTTACACCTAAATTATAATGTAAATCATTAATGTAAAATGAAATTACTCCCAAACGGTTTTTGTGTTGATTGGCTAAAATGGTTAAATTTTCAATATTTTCAAGTTGTTCAAAAACATAATCTACTAATTCATGTTCCCTTTCCAAAATATTTTTTACACCCATTTTTTCCTTTAACTGAATAGCCAAAGCGGTTTTGATAACTTGTAAAAAACCAGGTGTTCCACCGTCTTCTCTATCTTCAATATTGTCGATGTATTTATGTCCACCCCACGGATTTGTCCATGAAACAGTTCCTCCTCCAGGACAATCAGGCACATTATTTTTATATAAATTTTTATTAAAAATCAGTACTCCGGAGGTACCGGGTCCGCCCAAAAATTTGTGTGGTGAGAAGAAAATAGCATCTAAATAACTTTCTTTATCGGGATGCATATCAATTTCAACATACGGTCCGGAACAAGCAAAATCTACAAAGCAAACCCCATTATTTTGGTGCATAATTTTCGCCACTTCGTGATACGGTGTTTTAATTCCGGTAACATTGGAGCAAGAAGTGATAGAAGCAATTTTAAAACTTCGATCGCTATATTTTTCAACTAATTTTTTAAATTCATTTAGGCAAAAAAGTCCTTCTGCATCAGCTGGAATCACTTCAACATCAGCAATCGTTTCCAACCAAGAAGTCTGGTTTGAATGATGTTCCATGTGCGAAATAAACACAATAGGTTTAATGGCTTTTGGAATTTCGGTAAACTCCTTTAAATTCTCTGAAACTCGTAATCCCAATATACGTTGGAATTTATTTACCACTCCTGTCATTCCGGTTCCATCAGTAATCAACACATCATTTTCATTAGCATTCACATGTTTTTTAATGATGTTTCTCGCTTGGTGATACGCCATTGTCATTGCTGTACCGGAAATCGTAGTTTCAGTATGGGTATTGGCTACATAAGGACCAAACTCATTCATCAATTTTTCTTCAATCGGACGGTATAATCTTCCACTAGCAGTCCAATCCGTATAAATCAACTTTTGTTTTCCAAAAGGTGAAACAAATTCTTGATTAACTCCGATGATATTTTCACGAAATTGTTGAAAATACAATTCCAATTGTGTGGTTTCTTCCGTTGTAGTCATGCAAAAAAAGATTTGTACAAATATACATTTTTTACTCCATTTTTAAATAACTTACACTTTTACGAAACAAAATTTAAGTATATTTAGCATTCTAAATTTAAAAAGATGAAAAAAGCATTTATGTGTTTTTTGGTGATTTTTTTATTAAATGGAATTATTTCCTTTGGGCAGACTATTCAAAACAACAATTACGGCACAACCGGATACATTAAAAACGACGGTACAATTCAGGACAGAAATTACAGAACGGTTGGCTATATAAAAGAAAACGGAACGATTCAGAATAGTAATTATTCCACAATTGGTTACATCAAAAACGACGGAACCATACAAAATAATAACTATTCAACTGTTGGTTATGTGAAAGAAAACGGAACAGTTCAAAATAACAACTATTCCACTTTAGGATATATTAAAGACGATGGAACTGTTCAAAACAATAATTATTCTACAATAGGCTATGCAAAAGGTGTCAAAAAAGAATGGGTTGCTGTAGTATTCTTCTTTTTTAAGTTTGAAAATTAATTGCGTTTTAGCTTATTTTTCAAAAATAAATTCACGTCATTATTAATCGATTGAACATTCCAACTAGATTGTTCAATTATTCTATCCGTAAACAAAATACCATTTAAATGATCGGCTTCATGTTGAAAAACCACGGCGGTAAAACCTTCAATCATTTCCTCTTTAAAATTTCCATTTAAATCAAAATAGGTGATTTTGATGGTATAATTTCGATACACATCGCCTCGATCTTCGGGAATTGACAAGCAACCTTCCATTCCTTTTCGTAACAATTCGGAACGCCAAACAATTTTCGGATTTATATAAAATTCGAATGGTTCTCCCGGTTTATCAAAGCGTTGCACCCAAAATAAATTCCGATTGATTCCCACTTGCGGAGCGGCAATACCAATTCCGGGATTTTCCGGATTTCGCATTGATAAATACATTCTTTTAGCAATAATTGGTAACAATTTATCTTTCGGATTAACATCCGTTGAAACCGCTTTCAAGATTTTGAACTCTTTTGGTTCTGTAATTTGAATCACTTTAAACATTTGGGTTGAATCGGCTGCCAGAATCAAATCAGTTTCTTCTTTGGTCAACTTTTGTGAAAAAGTAACCATTGAAATCAACAAAAAAGTAACCAAAATCGATTTTTTCATCTTACTTAGCAATTACGGCTTTAATTTCATCAATGATTCGTAAAGCCAATGTATCCGCTGCTTGTTGAGTTGGAGCTTCCGTATAAATTCTGATAATTGGCTCTGTGTTTGATTTACGCAAATGCACCCATTCCGTGGCAAAATCAATTTTCACCCCATCAATGGTAGAAATTTGTTCGTGAGCATATTTAGCAGTCATCACTACCAAAATGGCATCCACATCAATTTCGGGAGTCAATTCAATTTTATTTTTACTCATATAATACTGTGGATACGAAGCACGAAGTTCAGCTACCGTAACATCCAAATTCGCTAAATGCGTTAAAAACAAAGCCACACCCACCAAACTATCTCGTCCGTAATGCGACTCCGGATAGATGATTCCACCATTTCCTTCGCCTCCAATAATTGCATTGGTTGATTTCATCAATTCTACCACATTTACTTCACCAACAGCACTAGCTTGGTATTTTCCGTTGTGTTTTTCAGTAATATCGCGTAAAGCTCTGGACGATGACATGTTAGAAACAGTATTTCCCGGTGTTTTACTCAATACATAATCCGCCACCGCAACCAAAGTATATTCTTCACCAAACATTTCTCCATCATTCGAAATAAAAGCCAAACGATCTACATCCGGGTCAACCACAATTCCGAAATCGGCTTTTTCTTTGACAACCAATTCGCAAATATCTCCTAAATGTTCTTTCAATGGTTCCGGATTGTGTGGAAAATGACCGTTTGGTTCGCAATACAATTTCACAACTTCAACCCCCATTTGTTCCAATAAATTCGGGATAATGATTCCACCCGAAGAATTTACGCCATCTACCACCACTTTAAATTTACGTTTAGCTACAGCTTCTGCATCCACCAAAGGTAAATTAAGTACTTCATCAATATGAATATCCATGTAGGCATCGTTCACAGTTATTTCACCTAAACTATCTACATCAGAAAAATCAAATGCTTCGGTTTCTGCAATTTCTAAAATCACAGCCCCTTCTGCTCCACTTAAAAATTCACCTTTTTCATTCAGCAATTTCAATGCATTCCATTGTTTCGGATTGTGCGAAGCGGTCAATATGATTCCACCATCGGCTTTTTCCAAAGGAACAGCAATTTCAACCGTTGGTGTTGTAGAAAGTCCTAAATCAATTACATCAATACCTAAACCAATCAACGTATTTACCACTAAATTATGAATCATCGGGCCGGAAATTCGGGCATCGCGACCAATTACAACTTTAAGTTTAGAGTTGCGGGTTGCGGGTTGCGAGTTTTTTAAAAACGTGCCATAAGCCGAAGCAAATTTTACCGCATCCACCGGCGTTAAATTATCGCCTACTTTTCCACCAATGGTTCCTCTGATTCCTGAAATTGATTTAATTAATGTCATAGAATATATCTTTTTTTAATACTTTTTAATTCAAAACAGGACAAAGATAAAGAATTGAAACGGTGTAAATGTGATTTAAATTTCAATTTTTTAAGAATTAATTCCTACTTTAGACAAATGAATTTTCTGGCACATATTTATCTTTCCGGTGATAATGAATTGATTCAAATTGGCAACTTTATGGCCGATGGTATTCGTGGTCACGATTATTTGAATTATCCATCTGAAGTTCAGAAAGGAATCATTTTGCACAGAGCTATTGATACGTTTACGGATGCACATCCAATATTTAGGAAAAGTAAACATCGTTTGCATGAAAAATACGGACATTATTCGGGTGTAATTATTGATATTTTTTATGATCATTTTTTGGCTAAGAATTGGGTTAACTACTCGAATCAACCTTTAGAGAAAGTGGCAAACGATTTTTATGAAAATTTGCGAAGTCATTATGACATCTTAACCGAAAGAACCAAAGGAATGATGCCCTATATGATTGCCCGAAATTGGTTGGTAAGTTATGCCTCAATTGAAGGTTTATCGATGATTTTATTTCAAATGGATCATCGTACAAAAAATCGAGTTGATATGCATGAATCGGTTAACGAACTTAAAGCATTTTATACTGATTTTGAAGAAGAATTTACTACTTTTTTTGAAGAATTACAAGTCCATTGCCAAGAAAAATTAGCTACTTTATGAGAATAATTTTCTATCTATTTTTGGGGATTTTATTAGGATGTAAATCCAAGCAAACTATTAACCCAACCGGATTAGTTGCTGAAAAAGCCATGGTGGTTTCTGCCCGTGAGGAAGCCTCTAAAATTGGTGTAGAAATTATGAAACAAGGCGGAAATGCATTTGATGCCATGATTGCAACCGAATTAGCTTTGGCCGTAGCCTATCCCTATGCCGGAAATATTGGCGGTGGTGGATTTATGGTGTATCGGAAAAATAATGGTGAAATAGGCAGTCTGGATTACCGTGAAAAAGCTCCATTGGCCGCTACACCAACTATGTTCTTGGATGAAAACGGTAATGTAATTAAAGGTTTAAGCACCGAATCAGCCAAAAGTGTTGGTGTACCCGGAACGATTGCCGGAGTTTTTGCTGTACATGAAAAATTTGGAACATTACCAATAAAAACCATTCTAAAACCTGTTATAGAATTAGCCCGAAAAGGAGTTGTAGTCACCCAAAAACAAGAAGAACGATTATACAAATATCGTGAAGCAATTGTTAAATCAAATGGAGATAAAACACTGTTTGCCAAAGTTTTTAAAGAAAAAGATACGATTCGTTATATCGCCTTAGCTAATACGTTAGAACAAATTGCTAAAAATGGACGAAATGAATTTTATAAAGGCGAAACAGCAAAAACTTTAGTCAATTATATTCAATCGAAAGGCGGAATAATTACACTTGAAGATTTAGAAAAGTACCAAGCGATTTGGCGAAACCCTATTACCTTTCAATACAAAGATTATAAACTCATTTCAATGGCTCCACCTAGCAGTGGCGGAATTACCTTAGGTCAAATTTTAAAAATGATTGAACCATTTAATGTTCAAAAATATAAATATAATTCTGAAAAATATATTCAACTTTTGGTGGAAGCGGAACGAAGAGCTTACGCCGACAGAAATCATTATTTGGGCGACCCTGATTTTGTAAAAATTCCGAGTAAAGAACTATTGGATGATGTTTATTTAAAAAACAGAATGTCAACTTTTTCATTTGAAGAAGCAACCAAATCTAGTGATGTTTCAAAAGGAAACGTTCAATTTTCGGAAAGTATGGAAACCACTCATTATTCTATTGTTGATCAATTTGGCAATGCCATTGCTGCCACTACAACTATTAATGATGCGTATGGTTCTAAATTATACTGCGATGAATTGGGCTTTTTTTTAAACAACGAAATGGATGATTTCTCAGCAAAACCCGGCATTCCGAATATGTTTGGTTTAACCGGTTCAGAAGCAAACAGCATTGCTCCACAAAAAAGAATGTTGAGTTCGATGACACCTACAATTGTGGAAAATAACGGAAAGCTTTTTTTGGTTTTGGGAACTCCGGGTGGTTCTACTATTATCAGTTCGGTTTTGCAGACTTTTTTAAATGTGGCCGAATTTAACATGAGTATGCAAGAAGCTGTTAATGCTCCTCGTTTTCATCACCAATGGTTGCCTGATGAAGTCATTTTTGAACCCAATTGTTTTTCTTCAGAATTGATGCAATCATTGAAAAAGAAAAATTATATCATCAACGAAAAAGCCACTCCAATTCTAGGAAAAGTGGACGCTATATTAGTTCTGCCTGATGGAAAATATGAAGGTGGTGCCGACAAAAGAGGTGATGATAAAGCGGTTGGATTTTAAATTAATATGAAATGAATTTTATTCAAGAACTTGAAAAGGAATTATTTGCTCATCGCAATGCTGAAAACGCAACTAAAATGGAAGCGTATATGAAAAATAATTTTACATTTTTGGGAATAAAAACTGAGAACAGGAGAGCAATTGTAAAACATTTATGGAAAAAACACCAACCAGAAATAAAATCTGATTTTAGGTCAATATGCTGGTCTCTTTTCAATAAAAAAGAACGCGAATTTCATTATTGCGGAATGGAAATTTTGATTCAAGAAATAAAAAAACAGTATAAAAATGAAGACGATTTATTAATTGAAAAATGGCTCACAACCCATTCTTGGTGGGATAGTGTTGATTTATTGGCAAAATACCTTTTGGGAAATTATCTTTTAAAATTTCCAGAACAAACATTGGAAGTTATTGAGCGATTTTCAAATTCAGAAAATATGTGGCTGAACAGAAGTGCCATTTTATTTCAATTGGGTTATAAAAAAAACACCGATTTTGAACTCTTACAATCTGAATGTGAAAATCATAAACATTCAAAAGAATTTTTTATTCAAAAAGCCATTGGTTGGGCTTTGAGAGATTATGGTAGATTTAATCCAAATGCGGTAATAAATTACGTGGAAAGCACGAATCTAAAACCATTGAGTAAAAAAGAAGCTTTAAAAAACATTTTGAAATAAGTGTTTATTGCTAATTTTGTAAATTATCCATAACAAATGCCAAACAGTAAAAAATCACCTTTTAAAAATGCTATCCGAAAAAATTTCAGAAGACTGGAAGGATTTATTTTTTACTTAAAATCATTTCTTACTCCACGTCAATTTATTTATTTGGCTTGTTTTTTAGTGGGTGTTTCTGCCGCAATTGCAGTAATTTTGTTGAAAACATTTGCCCACTGGGTGTATATTTTTGCTCAATACATCGATTCGATTTTGCATTTGCCCTACAGTAATAGTACACTACCAATCATTGGAATTGTGCTTACTGCTTTTGTAGTTAAAAAAGTGTTAGATGGTTCCATTGAAAAAGGGACATCGCAAATCATGTATGCGGTAGCAAAAAAGTCAGGCATCATGCCTAAAAAACAAATGTATGCTCAAATTATTACTAGTTCATTAACCGTCGGTATGGGTGGTTCGGCAGGATTGGAGTCACCAATTACAATAACCGGAGCTGCGTTTGGCAGTAATTTTGCTCAAAATTATCGATTAAGTTATAAAGACAGAACGCTGCTTTTGGCGTGTGGAGTGGCTGCCGGAATTGCTGCTGCTTTTAACGCCCCTATTGCCGGAGTGCTTTTTGCTATTGAAGTGGTTTTAATGGATGTGAGCATAACCGCTTTTATTCCCATCATGATTTCGTCGGCAACAGGTGCGATTGTATCCACAATTTTGTTGAAAGATGAAATCTTATTTTCATTCAGTAAACAATTGAGTTTTGACTATCACAACTTACCTTTTTATGTTTTATTGGGTGTTTTTGCCGGATTTGTTTCAATTAATTATGCTCGCACTTTTCGTAAAATTGAACACTATTTTGAAAAGTTAAAAATAAAACCCATCCGTAAAGCTTTATTTGGTGCTTTCCTTTTGGCGATACTCATTTTCTTTTTTCCCACTTTGTTTGGTGAAGGGTATGAAAGTATCAAAATGCTCGCCAACACCAATCCACAACAAATATTAGACAATACGGTTTTACAACATTTCAAAGAAAACAGTTGGATTTTACTCCTTTTTGTAGGAGCAACTATGCTTATAAAAGTATATGCTACAAGTATAACCATTGGAAGTGGTGGAAACGGAGGCAACTTTGCTCCTTCCCTATTTGTGGGTTCCTATTTAGGATTTGTTATTGCTACTTTTTTCAATCAAATTGGATTTAAACTTCCGGTAAGTAATTTTACGTTAGTAGGTATGGCTGGAATTTTAAGTGGTTTGTTTCATGCTCCGCTTACCGCTATTTTCTTGATTGCAGAAATCACTAGTGGGTATAGTTTAATGGTTCCGTTGATGGTGGTTTCATCTATTAGCTTTGCTATTTCAAAACGCTATGAACCGTATTCGTTCGACATAAAAAATTTGGCAGCCAAAGGGGATGTTTTCACTGAGGATAGAGATCGAAATATCCTCTCCGGAATTACACCATCCAATTTAATCCGGATGGATATTCAAACCATGAAATTATCCAATTCATTAGAAGAATTAGTTCAGAAAATATCAAATTACAATCAATCTGTTTTTCCAATTGTAAATGATACTAATGAATTGATTGGTATTGTCAATTTTGAAGAAATTAGACCCTATCTATTCAATAGTTATAAAGTAAAATTCACACCACTTCAGGATATCATGCGTCCGCCAAAAGAGCAAATCAATTATGATGAAACTATGGATACTATCATGGAAAAATTTGATCGTTCACAGGAAGAATTTCTACCGGTTTTAAAAAATAATCAAGTCATTGGTTTGTTATCAAAAGCCTCTATTTTAGAAGCTTATCGTGTTCGATTGAAGAATATGATTATTGAATAAATTTCTTAATATCGGATAGAATATTTTTTTTATCCAAACGATAATAGTATCTTTGTGGGGTTATGTGGAATATTGATACATCATACCGACAGGAATTTCAATCGACATTTGACCGATTGTATGATAAATTGGCTGTTTTACAACAAAGCAGACCATTGCCTTCTATTGCTTTACAAAAAATCAAAGAATCGTTAACCATCGAATGGACGTATAATTCAAACAGTATTGAAGGAAACACGTTAACTCTTCGTGAAACGCAAATGGTTTTACAAGAAGGAATAACCGTAAAAGGAAAATCACTTCGAGAACATTTTGAAGCCAAAAACCATGAAAAAGCGATTGACTATTTGTATTCCTTAGTGAATGAAAATTATACTTTACGAAGTTTTGATATTTTATCATTGCATGAATTGGTTTTGCGAATGATTGAAGATGAATTTGCCGGACGAATCAGAAATGGAGGTGTTCGCATTACCGGAGCCAATTTTGTTCCACCCAACGCCAATAAAGTTTCTGATTTATTAGATGAGTTAATAGATTTTATCAATTCAAACCCACTTGATTTGAATGATATTGAATTGGCAACTGTTTTTCATCATAAGTTAGTCTGGATTCATCCCTTTTTTGATGGAAATGGAAGAACCGTTCGTTTAGCTATGAATTTATTATTGATGCGAAAAGGATTTCCGCCTGCTATTATTTTAAAAAATGATAGAAAAAAATATTATGATGCACTCAATCAAGCCAATTCAGGGAATTATCAAAAATTAATGTTATTGATGAGTCAGGCTCTGGAAAGAACGTTGAATATCTACATCAGTTCCTTACCGGATAATGATTATGATTTTCAGGAGATATCTAATATTGTCAGTGAACCCAATGAATTGCCATACGGTCAGGAATACATCAGTTTGTTAGCCCGTCAGGGAAAAATTGATGCTCACAAAGAAGGTAGAAATTGGTTTACGACCAAGAAAGCCATTGAAGCATATATGGCGAATAGGAAACGGATGAGGTAGTTTTCAGTCGCTCCCGAAAGCTTTCGGGATCAGTCGCAGTCTCAGTTAGCAGTATATCCTGCCTACTGAGACTGTTAACTGAGACTATTTAGATTTTTCCCCCACAAAATAATCATTTGTGCTTTTAAACAATACATTAAATGTAGTTAAACTACCGTAAATTCGTGTAATGTATTGTTGTAAATCTACTTTTTCGGCTTCATCTAAATTACTAGCGTTAATTTTTTGTTCCATTACTCTTAAACGGTCACGAACCATAATGATTTTATGAAAAAAAGTATCAATGGGCACTTCTTTATTTTGCGTAGCTGTTCCGGGTTCCATAATGAGTTTTCCGCCTTTCCATTTATCGGCAATTGGAACAATTTGGGAAACATCTGACCATTTTTGCAATAGATTTTTTAAAGTTCTTTCCACTTCATAAAAACTGACCGAATCTACTTCGTCCTCCAATGCTTCAATGACTTCAAATTCACTATCCACATCAATGGTTTCTAATCCATTCTCTATAAAAGTTACCCAATAATGTTTGGAAGTTACATTGGTTACTACTCCTAATCCGTATTCGGCATGTTTAATTCTGGAACCGATTCCTAGTATTTTCATATTTCAAGTTTAACGATTAATTTTTTCAAAAATAGAAATTGTTTAACAAATTCTTCTTATCTGTACGAATAAATCTTGCTGTTAAAATCGTAACTTTGCGTTTTGCTAAAAAAAACATGCAACATACAGACGAGACGATTGAAATTTTAGGAGCTAGGGTTCACAACCTTAAAAATATTGATGTTTCCATTCCAAGAGAGAAATTGGTGGTTATTACCGGACTTTCGGGCTCGGGAAAATCATCGTTGGCTTTTGACACCATTTATGCCGAAGGACAGCGACGATACATCGAAACTTTTTCCGCCTATGCACGACAATTTCTTGGCGGATTAGAACGTCCGGATGTGGATAAAATTGATGGACTTTCACCCGTAATTGCCATTGAACAAAAAACAACAAGCAAAAGTCCGAGATCAACGGTTGGAACCATTACGGAAATTTATGATTTCTTACGTTTATTATTTGCCAGAGCCGGTGAAGCGTATAGTTACAACACGGGCGAAAAAATGGTTTCCTATTCGGATGAGCAAATCAAAGCATTGATTATTGAAAATTTTAAAGGAAAACGCATCAATATTTTAGCTCCGGTTGTTCGTTCCCGTAAAGGTCATTACGCCGAATTATTTCAGCAAATTGGCAAACAAGGTTTTGTAAAAGTACGGGTAGATGGCGAAATTCAAGACATTGTTTCCGGTATGAAAGTAGATCGGTATAAAACACATGACATCGAAATTGTGATTGATCGCATGCAAATTGAATCCAATGAAGATACTGACAAGCGATTAACTGAAAGCATCAAAACGGCGATGCATCATGGCGATGATGTGATGATGGTGATTGAACATGAAAGCAAAGAAGTGCGATATTTTAGTAGAACATTAATGTGCCCAACTTCGGGTATTTCGTATCCGAATCCTGAACCGAATAATTTTTCATTCAATTCGCCCAAAGGAGCTTGTGAATGTTGTAATGGTTTGGGAACCATCAATCAAATTAATTTGAAAAAAATTATTCCCAATCCAAAGTTATCAATTAAACAAGGTGGATTTGCTCCGTTAGGTGAATACAAATCGAATTGGATTTTCAAACAATTGGAAACGATTGGCGAAAAATATGGTTTTAAATTGACCGATGCCGTTGAAACTATTTCGGAAGAGGCAATGGAAATGATTTTGAATGGCGAAGGAAGATGGGGACGGCCTCAGGAAGTGGTGAGGTATTTAGTATCCACGGGGGCCAAGTATGGATCAGAAGAGAACTTGTTACATTATTATCAGAATGCAGTAA
>JAFLBT010000180.1 GCA_017302935.1 Flavobacteriales bacterium
GATGAATCACCAAAATCAATTTAACGGAATGGTAATTACCAACTAAATTATTTTCCAAAAAGTAATTTACCCGCAACTAATAAAAGAGCCACTCCAAATATCTTTTTCAATATTTTTTGATCAATTTGTACGGCAAATTTACTTCCAATATACCCACCTACCACAAAGAAAATAGCAATTATAGCAGCATATTTCCAATCTACATAACCTTCTTTGTAATAATTTATGGCAGCCAATAGAGTAACTGGAACTGATAAAACAGCCAAACTGGTTCCTTGAGCTTCATGTTGCGATAATCCTAAAAATAACAATAATGGCACCATAATGATCCCTCCACCAATACCAACCATTCCACTTAGTAAACCGGCTAATAAACCAATCAACAATAAAAAAATCAAGGTAGAAACACTCATTTTCATTTGATTAATATCCTTCAACAGGAATTTCTAAAATATATTCCTTCTTTGTTTTATTAGCAAGTGATTTGTCTCTTAACCAAGGATTGTGAATTTTTAAAATCTTATAATTTATGCCTTGTGTTTTAGCAAATGTAGCTAAATCTGTAATTGTAGAATCCACCGTAATTTTTTTCACTTCAATAGGATGATATAAACTTTCTTTTGGTAAATCAAAACCGTATTTTACAGGGTTTTTCATGATTTCTTTTAACGCTAAAATCCTGAAGACATAACGTGACGTTTCTTCTGTCAATAACAAATCATAGTAATCATTCACTTGCTGATTAGTGATTTGTTTATTAATTCCGCCCATTCCACCATTATAAGCTGCGGCGGCTAATGTCCAACTTCCAAACTTATTTTTGGCATCTATTAAATACTTGCAAGCTGCTTCAGTTGATTTTTCTAAATGATAGCGTTCATCTACAAAATCATTCACTTCCATCCCTTTTTCCTTGGCAGTTTCGGGCATAAATTGCCAAACGCCTCTTGCTCCTGAAGGTGATACGACATTGGCCAATCCACTTTCAATAACCGCTAAATATTTAAAATCATCCGGAATATCATATTTCTTTAAAATTGGCTCAATAATCGGAAACGTTCGATTTGCTCTTTTCAAAATTAACGTTGTAGTAGAATGTAAATTCGTATTGATAATCATCTCTCGATCAAATCGTTCTCTTACATCAGCCACATGCAAAGGTGTTTTTTCTCCGGCAAAATCTATAGCTGAAGGCAAACTGGCCACTTCTCGTTTGGGTACAAGTTTTGTTTCATTCACTGTTGAATAAATTAAAAAACTACAACAACCTAACAAGGCTAAAGAAAAGGCTATTTTTTTAAATCGTTCCATCGTCTTCATTTTTAACTATTGGTAAAACTACAAAAACCTTTCCAAAAATTAATTTGAATTCAGTATAATTTTCGGTAAATGTTCATTGAACCACTTGAATTTATTCAAAATCATAATGTGTGTTCCTCCTTTAAGAACGGTACAATCTTGAATATATTTTATCGGAAAAACTTCATCCGCATCTCCGTGAATATGAATAATATTGCTATCTACTGTAGTTCTATCCCATAAAATAATAGTTTCAATCGCCCAATCTAAATAGCTTTTATCTCTTACGCTCAAGTATTTTTCGTATAATTTAAAACGTTGCGTAATTGTTGAACCAAACGAAAATTTTGCCATCGATTCAACATTTTGAATTAATCCGGTTGGAAGAATTTTGTAAGCTTTTGTTGTTTTGGCCAATTTCATTCTTCTCGGAAATTCACGATTGGTTTTTACACTAGAAATGATGATTGTTTTTCGAACTGAAATTACTTTTGATAATTCCTGAACAATTACTCCTCCAAACGAAACACCAATTAAAACGGGTTGTTCGTGTTTTATATTTTCAGCCAAACGTTTTACATAAGCAGAAATAGGTTCATTAGGAATCGGTAAAATCCATTCTAAAAAAAATTGCTCAAATTGCTCTTCAGGCAAATGAATGCGTTCAAAAATTGTTGGACTTGCCGCCAAACCGGGCATAAAATAAACAGGGATTTTTTCCATTGCTACAGAATTGGCATAAAATTACATTTTTTGGGCTGTTTGAACGTAAATTGTCCGTTAAATATCTGCTAATTTATAAGAAATACATTAACATTTAGGATGAAAAAACAAAATTATTATTTTGTAACTTTGCAATCAATTCCTTTCACTTTATTCAATTTGAAAACCATGGAAATCAAAGACAATCAATTATTGAGACAATTTGAAACCCAAACACCAAATGGTCTTTTGGTAATGGAATATGCCATTCAAGAGAAAAAATTATTTCTGACTAAATTAATTGTTCGAGAAGAAGCCGATGCGTCTTTGAGTGAAGATTTTATGAAAGCTATTTTAGCTTTAGCAACTGAAAAAAAATTCAAAGTGGTACCCACTCACCCACTTGTGGCACAGTTTTTCAGAAAAAATCCGGTGTATAAAGAAATGCTTCCTCCGGGAATCAAAATTTAATCATGAAATGTCCGTTGTGTGCCGCCGATGCCAATCATTTTTATACGCACAAACACCGTGAGTTTTATTTTTGTTCCACTTGTTTTTCAGTCTTTTTAGACACTAAAAACTATATGTCTGAATCGGATGAAAAAAAGCATTACGAATTTCACAATAATGATGTAAACGATAAAGGCTATCAGCAATTTGCTTCGCCTATCGTAAAAATTGTATTAAACGATTTTACAACCAAACATTCCGGTTTAGATTTCGGTGCCGGAACCAACTCGGTGATTGTGAAATTATTGAAAGACAAAAAATACAATATCGTAGAATACGACCCATTCTTTTCTAACCATCCGGAAGTTTTGGAAAAACAATACGATTACATCACCTGTTGCGAAGTAATTGAACATTTTCACCATCCGTTTGAGGAATTTAAAAAACTATACCAACTTCTAAAACCCGGCGGAAAACTCATTTGCATGACCGATTTTTTCTCCGAAACTCAAAATTTTGACACGTGGTATTACAAAAATGACCATTCACATGTGTTCTTCTATCATCCCAAAACAATGGAATGGATTACTAAAAATATCGGGTTTTCGAGTTATACGATTGAGGGGAGAGTGACGGTTTTTGAGAGGTAGTTTTCAGTGTTGAGTTTACAGTCACAGTTTACCAGAAGAGAGTGTTCAGTTGTTCGTCAATAATTAAAGAATCAGTATTTCCACCCCGTTATGTCATTCCGACGCAGGAGGAATCTCATTTCGTTGAGAATGAGTTGTGGATTATAAAAAGTTAACTTGAATTACGTGATTTGCTTCGCCTATTCGCTTCGAACAAGTCTCCTATCATCAAAATGGCACAAAATGAGAAAAATTTTAAACTCTATACCGAAACACCATCCCTCACAAACTCCATCCTCACCGAACCATCTTCATCAATTTTTGTCAATTTGATTTCGTGTAACGTGTTCACCAATTCCGGATTCCAAGGGGTTTTTACTTTTACATAATTTTCGGTAAAACCGTGAATATACCCTTCTTTATTTTCAGCTTCAAACAAAACGGTTCGCATAGTACCGATTTGGCTTTCATAGAACGCTCTTCTTTTCTTTACAGACAAACCTCGAAGCATTTTACTTCTTTTCGAGCGAACATTCATCGGTACCACTCCATCCATTTCAGCGGCTTCTGTGTTATCTCTTTCGGAATACGTGAAAACATGCAAATACGAAATATCTAAGTCATTCAAAAAGTGATAGGTTTCCAAAAAATGCTCGTCTGTTTCACCGGGAAAACCAACAATTACATCCACGCCAATACACGCATCCGGCATCACTTCGCGAATTTTACTCACGCGATCTACATACAATTCTCGCAAATAACGACGTTTCATTTTCTTCAAAATGTCATTGCTTCCCGATTGCAACGGAATGTGAAAATGTGGTACAAACGTTCGGCTTTTGGAAACAAAATCAATGGTTTCGTTTTTCAATAAATTCGGTTCAATAGACGAAATTCGCAAACGCTCAATGCCTTCTACTTCATCCAAAGCCTGCACCAATTCTAAAAATGTATGTTCGTGTTTTTTGTTGCCAAATTCACCTTTGCCATAATCGCCAATATTCACACCGGTTAACACAATTTCTTTGATGCCTTGTTGCGAAATTTCTTTGGCGTTTTTCAACACATTTTGCAATTCATCACTACGAGAAATCCCACGAGCCAGAGGAATCGTGCAATACGTACATTTATAATCACAACCGTCTTGCACTTTCAAAAAAGCTCGGGTTCGGTCGCCAATGGAATAGCTTCCCACATAAAAATTAGCTTCTTCAATCTCACAAGAATGTACTTCGCCTAAATCATTTTTGGTCAAATCATTCAAATAATCGGTAATTTTGAATTTTTCTGTCGCACCCAAAACCAAATCCACTCCATCCACGGCAGCCAATTCTTCGGGTTTCAATTGAGCATAACATCCCACCGCAGCCACAAACGCTTTCTCGTTATTTTTCAATGCCTTTTTGACAATTTGTTTGAATTGTTTATCCGCATTTTCGGTCACCGAACAGGTGTTAATTACATAAATATCAGCAACTTCTTCAAAATCAACGCGTTCAAAACCTTCTTGTTGAAAATTTCGAGCAATAGTGGATGTTTCTGAAAAATTCAGTTTACAGCCTAAGGTGTAAAATGCGACTTTTTTTGGGCTTGCTATCATATTCTGCATTTCCTAAAATTGGAAAAAGGGTTTCTTTACTTATATTTACCCTATTAAAAAGAGTGCAAATTTACACACAATATTCGGGAAAATGAAATCATTACTTCGCTATCTATCACTATTTTACTTTTTTACAGTATTCATTTCCTGTGGAAATAAGAAAGCGAAAGCCAATGACCACCTCGTTTTCAGATACAATGAAAGTGCAAACATTGCCACGTTAGACCCAGCTTTTTCCAAATCGCAAAACATCATTTGGGCGTGTAATCAATTGTTTAACGGTTTAGTTCAGTTGGATGACAGTTTGCACATTCAACCCGATATTGCCAAAAGTTGGACGATTTCGGAAGATGGAAAAACCTATCAATTTGTGTTGCGAAACGATGTCTATTTTCACAAGCATCATTTGTTTGGGAAAGATTCCACCCGAATCGTTAAAGCCGCTGATTTTGAATACAGTTTGAAGCGTTTGAAAGACGAAAAAATTGCTTCGCCCGGCGGATGGATTTTGCAAAATGTAGAAAATTTTAAAGCCATCAACGATTCTATTTTTGAAATAAAGTTAACGAAATCATTTCCGGCTTTTTTGGGATTGTTATCCATGAAATATGCGTCGGTTGTTCCCAAAGAAATTATCGAAAGTCCGAATTATGATTTCAGAACAAAACCCATCGGAACCGGACCGTTTCAATTTAAATTTTGGGAAGAAAATGTAAAATTGGTGTTGCGAAGAAATCCGATTTACTTTGAAAAAGACGAAAAGGGAAAGCAATTACCTTATTTAGAGGCTGTTGCCATTACTTTTTTACCCGATAAACAAAGTGGCTTTTTGG
>JAFLBT010000181.1 GCA_017302935.1 Flavobacteriales bacterium
AATGAAAATTATTGACAAATACATCCTAAAACGTTACATCGTTACATTCGTAGTGATGTTGTTGATGTTTATTCCTATTGGGATTGTGATTGATGTGGCGGAAAAAATCAACAAAATTCTTGAAACAAAAGTGCCGTTTTCAGCGGTGGCCTTATACTACTTAGATTTTATTGTTTATTTTGCCAATTTACTTTTTCCAATTTTTCTGTTTTTATCCGTTATATGGTTTACGTCTAAATTGGCAAATAACACAGAAATTATTGCCATTTTAAGTTCCGGAATTTCATTTACTCGTTTTTTAAGGCCTTATATTATTGGTGCTACAATGGTTTCCTTGTTTGCCTTAATCATGGGCTTTTTTCTAGTCCCAAAAGCAAGTAAAGGATTTAACGATTTTCGATATACTTATTTAAAGAATAACCCAGAAGTTAGGCAAAATTCAAACGTTTTCAGGCAAATTAGCGATGATGAATTTATTTATGTAAGTAATTTTAATTCTATTTCGCAAACTGCTTTCAATTTTACCTTAGAAAAATTTGATAAAGAAAAATTGAACTATAAAATTACAGCGAATCGAATAAAATGGAATGAAAAAGACAGCACTTATACAATGTTTAATTACCAAAAAAGAACTGTTGGTTTAAATGGTGATATTCTTGAAAAAGCTGAAAAAAGAGATACTGTTTTTAATTTTGATTTAGAAGATTTAACGCCTGTAGTTTATATTGCAGAAACATTAACGTTAACAGAATTAACTAAGTTTATTGAAAAGGAAAAGGCGAGGGGAAATGGCAATATTGATACTTATTTAGTGGTTTTATATCGAAAATATAGTTTACCTGTTACAGCATTTATCCTAACAATTATAGCAGTTTCTGTATCTTCTATGAAACGAAGAGGAGGAATGGGAGTAAATCTTGCAATTGGAATTGTAATCGCTTTTACATTTATCTTTTTTGACAAAATTTTCGGAACTATGGCTGAAAAGTCTAGTATTTCACCTTTTGTAGCCGTTTGGTTTCCTAACGTTGTTTTTGGTATATTAGCTTTTTATTTGCTAAGAAATGCAAAACGATAACCTAAAAAGCTACTTACAACTTCATTTTATTGTCTTCATCTGGGGGTTTACAGCCATTCTAGGCGAGTTGATTTCCATTGATGCACTGCCTTTGGTTTGGTTTAGAATGACAATGGCTGTTTTTTTTATTGCTATTTTTATTTTTTACAAAAAAATTAATGTTGTAGTCCCAAGAAAAGTGATGTTTTATTTTTTTCTTTTGGGATTGGTCATCGCTTTACATTGGCTCACATTTTTTAAAGCCATTAAAGTTTCCAATGTATCTGTTACATTAGCTTGTTTGTCAACCGGAGCTTTTTTTGCCTCTTTTTTAGAACCCATTTTACACAAAAGGAAAATCATTTGGTATGAAGTTTTTTTTGGACTCATTGTGATATTTGGATTATATATCATTTTTAAAGTGGAAGGAAATTTTTATTTGGGAATAATTTTAGCCCTAATTTCAGCTTTTTTATCTGCCTTATTTTCGGTTATGAATAGTAAGTTTGCCAAAATGTATAGTCCGTCTGTTATTTCATTTTATGAGCTTTTTGGTGGTGTATTATTTTTCTCGATCTACTTACTATTCACACAAAGTTTTACTACAGATTTTTTCACATTACAACCAATGGATTGGGTTTATCTTCTGATTTTGAGTTCAATTTGTACCGCATATGCTTTTATTGCTTCTGTGGAAGTAATGAAATTTATTAGTCCTTATACGGTAATGTTAACCATCAATTTAGAACCGATTTACGGAATCATATTAGCGATACTAATTTTTAAAGACAAAGAAAAAATGAGTCCCGAATTTTATTTTGGAGCTTTATTAATATTATTTACGGTCATCGTAAATGGTTTAATTAAATTTCGATTGAAGAATAAAAGGGATTAATTTTTTATATTTGCTGTCCAAACTTGAATAAAACCTTTTTTATATGGAATATTTAGATTTTGAATTACCAATCAAAGAATTGGAAGATCAGCTTGACAAGTGCCAAATAATTGGTGAGGAATCTAATGTTGATGTTACGGCTACGTGCAAACAAATTGAAAAGAAATTAGAAGAAACTAAGAAAAAAATATACAAGAATTTAACGGCTTGGCAACGTGTTCAACTTTCTCGCCATCCAAGCAGACCTTATACCATGGATCACATCCGAGCGTTGTGTGGCGGTACATTTTTAGAACTTTTTGGCGACAGAAATTTCAAAGATGACAAAGCAATGGTTGGAGGTTTAGGAAAAATTGGAGGTCAGTCCTTCATGATTGTAGGGCAACAAAAAGGATTCAATACCAAAACACGTCAATTTAGAAATTTTGGTATGGCAAATCCTGAGGGTTACAGAAAGGCTCTTCGTTTGATGAAAATGGCTGAAAAGTTTGGAATTCCGGTTGTTACTTTAGTAGACACTCCCGGTGCTTATCCCGGTTTAGAAGCGGAAGAAAGAGGTCAAGGAGAGGCGATTGCTCGTAATATTTTTGAAATGTTGCGTCTAAAAACACCAATCATCACTGTAATTGTTGGCGAAGGAGCTTCTGGTGGTGCATTAGGAATTGGAGTAGGTGATAGAGTATATATGTTAGAAAACACTTGGTATTCAGTAATTTCACCGGAATCATGTTCATCCATTTTATGGAGAAGTTGGGAATATAAAGAGCAAGCAGCTGAAGCTCTAAAACTGACTTCGTATGACATGAAAAAACAAAAGTTAATTGATGAAATTATTCCTGAACCATTAGGTGGTGCTCATTATGACAGAGAAACCACATTTAAAACAGTTGAACAATATATCATCAAAGGATATAACGAATTAAAAGACTTATCAACAACTGAGTTAGTGGCTCAAAGGATGGATAAATACAGTAAAATGGGCGAGTTTAAGGAGTAATTCTTACAGTTTCAAAACCTAATCCGAAGCCTTTACACTTCGGATTTTTTTTATGTTATCAACAAAAAATAAAATGTTGTTAACACTTTGACTTCATAAGTAGATGACGTTTTTAATTAAGAGATTAGTTATTTTAGCCAAATGGAAAATTTACGAAACATTAACCCTATAAAAGTAGATAAAACTACTATCATCAATCTCGAGAAAGGCAAACTTCCTCCGCAGGCTCTTGATTTAGAAGAGGCCGTATTGGGTGCCATGATGATTGATAAAAAAGGTGTTGATGAGGTAATTGATATTCTTCAACCGGATGCTTTTTATAAAGAAGCCCACAAACATATTTTTGAAGCAATCGTTCAATTGTTTACGGATACGCAACCAATAGATTTATTGACGGTTTCAGCACAATTAAAAAAGAATGCCAAATTAGATTTAGTAGGTGGTGATTTTTATTTGATTCAGCTTACACAAAAAATATCTTCTTCTGCTCACATCGAATTTCACTCCAGAATTATTCTGCAAAAGTTTATTCAGCGTAGTTTAATCAAAATTTCCTCAGAAATTATTGAAGAATCGTATGATGAAACCACAGATGTATTTGATTTACTTGACAAAGCCGAATCTAAATTATATGAAGTAACGCAAGGAAACATTAAACGGAGTTCAGAAACCGCTCAAAGTTTAGTTATCCAAGCTAAAAAGCGAATCGAAGAAATTGCCAACAAAGAAGGATTGAGTGGAGTTGCTACCGGTTTTGAAAAATTAGACAAAGTAACTTCAGGTTGGCAACCTAGTGATTTAATTATTATTGCAGCACGACCCGGTATGGGGAAAACAGCGTTCGTACTTTCTATGGCACGAAACATGGCTATCGACTTTCATCAGCCTGTTGCCGTTTTCTCGTTAGAGATGTCATCTGTTCAGTTGATTACGCGTTTGATTTCCTCTGAAACAGGATTATCTTCCGAAAAATTACGTACCGGTAAATTAGAAAAACACGAATGGGAACAATTGAGTGTAAAAGTAAAAAACCTCGAAAAAGCCCCTCTTTATATTGATGATACACCTTCCTTGTCTATTTTTGATTTACGTGCAAAAGCTAGACGTTTGTCATCACAACACGGTATCAAACTTATCATTGTCGATTATCTTCAATTGATGACTGCCGGTGGCGGTGGAAAAGGTGGCGGAAACCGTGAACAAGAAATTTCTACCATTTCTAGAAACCTTAAAGCACTGGCAAAAGAATTGAATATTCCGGTTATTGCTTTGTCTCAGCTTTCTCGTGCGGTTGAAACACGTGGTTCCAGCAAGCGTCCATTGCTTTCTGACCTTCGTGAATCGGGGGCCATTGAGCAAGATGCCGATATCGTATCGTTTATTTATCGACCGGAATATTATAAAATTGATGAATGGGATGATGATGAACGCTCTCCAACCGAAGGTCAAGCAGAATTTATTATCGCTAAACATAGAAATGGCGGACTTGAAAACGTTCGTTTGAAATTCATTGGGAATCTCGGTAAATTCGACAATCTTGACGACTTTTCCAGCGGATATAGTGATTTGCCTTCTCGAATGAATATGGATGACACACCGTTTATCACAAAAAATCTTCCCTCTCCAAATGAAGCGTTTGGTAGCAACATGAATGCGGAAGATGACGATTCGGATGTACCATTTTAAAATTTAATTATAACTAAAAAGTCCTTTTAGTTACGAACTAAAATGACTTTTTAGTTATAATTTTTATCATTTTCTTCACAAAAAATCGTTTATCTTTGGCATAACAACTTTTTTTCAACTAAAAATTTGCCAACTTTGAAAAAGACAATTTTTTATATATTTCTATTTTTGATTTCCTTTTCGGTAAAAGCTAATTTTATTCTTTTACCGATGGATGAGAGCACTCAACAAAATCACTTAAAAGCATACGGAATAACCTATTGGGCTTTAGAAAATGATTACAAAGCCAGTTGGTTGCTCAATTATCGTGGGGGTTCCTTTTTATTGCCCGATGCTCCTGAAATCAGAAAAGAATGTCAGATTCGTGGGGTTTCTTTTGAGCTTTTATCCGATAGTCAAGCTAATCAAATCTTAGAGGAAATCAGCAGTCCATCGCAAAACATGGAATCAGTTGTCTTGGAAAAAGCTCCAAAAATTGCCGTTTATACTCCAAAAGGCAAACAACCTTGGGATGATGCCGTGACCTTAGTTTTAACGTATGCCGAAATTCCGTTTAAAGCGGTTTATGATGAAGAAGTGTTATCAGATCAATTACTTTTATACGACTGGTTGCATCTTCACCATGAAGATTTTTCCGGTCAATACGGAAAGTTTTTCGGTGCGTATCGAAATGCTCCTTGGTACATTGAACAAAAAAGAGATGCCGAAGCGTTGGCTACCAAATTAGGCTATACAAAAGTGTCAGAGGCAAAATTAGCCGTTGCCAAAAAGATTCGTGATTTTGTTGTGGGTGGCGGATTTATGTTTGCCATGTGTTCGGCAACCGATACCTACGATATTGCTCTCTCCGCAGAAGG
>JAFLBT010000182.1 GCA_017302935.1 Flavobacteriales bacterium
TTTTACAGATGTGCCTTCTACCAATGAAATTAAAAATTTAGAAAAGCCAATTCCGCTTCAAGAAAAGAATTACGAAACGTTTTATACGAATGCTTCCAAAGAAATGAAAACCATTCCAAATGTAAAAGGAATGTCAGGAATGGATGCTATTGCTCTATTGGAAAATTTAAAAGTCAAAGTCAAAGTGATTGGCGTTGGTAAAGTAAAAAAACAATCTATTCAGCCGGGAGAAGCCTTGCAAAAAAACAGCACAATTATATTAGAATTATCGTGAAAACGCTAAAAGACATATTATATAAAGTTAGCATTGAAGCCGTAAAAGGTTCAACAGATGTTGCTATTCAAAAAATTGAATTTGATTCTAGAAAAGTGGAATTAAATGATGTTTTTGTTGCCATCAGAGGAACTGTTTCAAACGGTCACGATTTTATTGAAAAAGCCTTAAATCAAGGTGCTGCTGTAATTGTGTGCGATACGTTTCCTTCATTAATTGTTAATGGTGTAACTTATGTTCAAGTAAAAGACACCAATTTAGCTTTGGCGTTTTTAGCCGCAAATTACTACAATAATCCTTCTCAAAATTTAAAATTAGTCGGTATTACGGGTACAAACGGGAA
The DNA here is from genome assembly GCA_017302935.1 of Flavobacteriales bacterium. GTDB lineage: Bacteria > Bacteroidota > Bacteroidia > Flavobacteriales > Flavobacteriaceae > Flavobacterium. The sequence continues at coordinate 618 of JAFLBT010000182.1, forward strand.
AACAACTATTTCCTCACTTCTCTATCAATTGTTCAAAAAAGCAGGATATAAAGTTGGATTGCTTTCAACGGTAAAGATTTTAGTGGATGAGGTAGAATATGTTGCCACACATACTACGCCGGATTCATTGACCATTAATTATTATTTATCTGAGATGAATAAAGCAGGCGTTGAGTTTTGTTTTATGGAAGTAAGCTCTCACGGTATTCATCAAAAAAGAACGGAAGCTCTTCATTTTGTGGGTGGAATTTTCACCAATTTATCTCATGATCATCTGGATTATCACGCTTCATTTGCTGAATACCGCGATGTAAAAAAATCGTTTTTTGATTTTTTACCTAAATCAGCTTTTGCCATCACTAATATCGATGATAAGAATGGAAGTTTAATGCTTCAAAATACAAAAGCACGAAAATTAACGTATGCTCTAAAGACGTATGCCGATTTCAAAGCAACCGTTTTAGAAAATCAATTGAGTGGTCTGCTTTTAAAAATCAATAATAATGAAGTTTGGGTAAAACTAATAGGAACATTTAATGCCTATAATCTGTTAGCTATTTATGGTGCTGCGGTTCAGTTAGGGCTAGATGAATTAGAAGTGCTTCGTCTTTTATCTGAATTGGAAAGTGTTTCAGGCCGTTTTCAATTTGTAGTTTCTGATTCAAAAATAACAGCAATTGTTGATTATGCTCACACGCCGGATGCTCTTGAAAATGTATTAAATACGATTAATGACATTCGTACTAAAAACGAACAACTTATCACAGTTGTGGGTTGTGGAGGCGATAGAGATAAAACAAAAAGACCATTAATGGCCAACATTGCTACTTCAAATAGCGATAAAACAATTTTAACATCTGATAATCCGAGAAGTGAAGATCCGGAAGCCATTTTGGCCGATATGGAAAAAGGCGTTGAGCCACAAAATCACCGTAAAATGTTGTCTGTTTTAGACAGAAAACAAGCCATAAAAGCAGCTTGTCAATTGGCTCAACCCAATGATATTATTTTAATTGCAGGGAAAGGTCATGAAACGTATCAAGAAATAAAAGGTGTTCGTCATTATTTTGATGATATGGAAGTAGTAAAAGAATTTTTAGCAATACAAAACCGATAACCTATGTTATATTATTTATTTGATTATTTAGACAAATCGATGGATGTTCCGGGAACCGGAGTGTTTCAGTATATAACATTTCGTTCAGGGTTAGCCGTTTTGTTATCGTTGCTACTTTCTACAATATATGGTAAAAGGGTGATTACCTTTTTAAGAAATCAACAAGTTGGAGAAACAGTACGTGAATTAGGACTTGAAGGGCAAACTCAAAAAGCAGGAACGCCAACTATGGGTGGTTTAATTATCATTATGGCCACTTTGATTCCGGTTTTTTTATTGGCAAAATTGGATAATATTTATATCATTCTGCTGGTTGTAACAACACTTTGGATGGGAACTATCGGATTTATAGATGATTACATAAAAATCTTTAAAAAAGATAAAGAAGGATTGAAAGGAAGATTCAAAGTAATTGGTCAAGTAGGTTTGGGATTAATTGTAGGTTCAGTTCTGTATTTTAATCCGGGTGTTACAGTAAGAAAAGATACGCAACGTTCAAATATTTTACAACCACAAACTGAAACGGTGATTAGTGCTGTTCCATTAGAAGAAAAATCTACGGCTACTACCATTCCTTTCTTTAAAAATAATGAATTAGAATATGCAGATTTATTATCATTCTTGGGAGATGGATATGAAAATTGGGCTTGGTTGGTCTTCATTCCAATTGTCATTTTTATCATTACAGCAGTTTCAAATGGGGCCAATCTTACCGACGGAATTGATGGTTTAGCCGCAGGAACATCTGCTATTTCAGTTTTAACTTTGGGTATTTTTACCTTCGTTTCGGGTAATATTATTTTCTCCAATTACCTTAACATCATGTATATTCCCAATTCTGGAGAAATGACGGTTTTCATTTCCGCTTTTGTTGGATCATTAATCGGATTTTTATGGTACAACAGTTATCCGGCAGCCGTTTTTATGGGGGATACAGGAAGTTTAACAATTGGTGGAATCATTGCCGTAATTGCTATTGCCATTCGCAAAGAATTATTAATTCCGGTTATCTGTGGAATCTTCTTAGCCGAAAATTTATCAGTTGTTTTACAAGTAAGTTATTTTAAATATACCAAGAAGAAGTTTGGCGAAGGAAGACGCATTTTTCTCATGTCACCATTGCACCATCATTATCAGAAAAAGGGCTATCACGAAAGCAAAATTGTAACCCGGTTTTGGATTGTTGGAATTTTACTAGCAATTCTTTCCATTGTAACCTTGAAATTGAGATAAAATGAGATTGGTAGTTTTAGGAGGAGGAGAAAGCGGTGTGGGAACAGCCATACTGGGGAAGAAAAAAGGATACGATGTTTTCTTGTCTGATTTTGGAAAAATTAAAGATAATTATAAAGAAGTTCTTGTACTTAATGATATTCCTTGGGAAGAGGAACAACATACAGAAGAGTTGATTCTGAATGCAGATGTGGTAATGAAAAGTCCGGGTATTCCTGATAAAGTTGCTATCGTAAAAAAATTAAAAGAAAAGCAAATCCCAGTGATTTCTGAAATTGAATTTGCGGCTCCTTTTACATCGGCAATAACCATCGGAATCACCGGAAGCAATGGAAAAACTACAACAACAATGCTAACGTATCATTTGTTGAAATCAGGTGGTTTGAATGTTGGATTGGCCGGAAACATCGGAAAAAGTTTTGCATGGCAAGTAGCCGATGAAGATTTTGATGTTTATGTGCTCGAATTAAGCAGTTTTCAACTCGACGGAATCATTAACTATAAGCCACATATTGCCATTTTAACAAATATAAGCCCGGATCATTTAGATCGATACGATTATAAATATGAAAATTATATAGCTTCTAAATTTCGGATAACCATGAATCAAACCGAAAGGGATTATTTGATTTATGATGCTGATGATGAAGCTACAATGAATTGGTTAACACACAACAAAACAAAAGCACAACTAATACCTTTTTCGCTTACAACAAAGTATAAAAAGGGAGGATTTTTAAACAACGACACTATGGAAATGTACATCAACGAAGAAGAATTTACAATGGAAACTAAAGCAATGGCTTTAGAAGGTAAACACAACATGAAAAATGCTATGGCGGCTACTTCTGTTGCTCAATTAATGAGAATCAGAAAACAAACCATCAGAGAAAGTTTATCTAATTTTCAAGGGGTTGAACATCGATTGGAGCGTGTGTTGAAAATTCAAAATGTGCAATATATTAATGACAGTAAAGCGACGAATGTGAATGCTACTTTCTTTGCTTTAGATAGTATGTCAACTCCTACGGTTTGGATAGTTGGTGGTGTTGATAAAGGAAATGACTATACGGAATTAATGCCTTTGGTTAGAGAAAAAGTTAAAGCAATAATTTGCTTAGGTGTTGAAAATAAAAAAATCATTGATGCTTTCGGAAATGTGGTTGATGTGATGGTGGAAGTGACTTCTATGAATGATGCAGTGAGAACCGCTCAACATTTAAGCGAAAGAGGCGATACAGTTTTATTATCACCGGCTTGTGCCAGCTTTGATTTATTTGAAAACTATGAAGACAGAGGGAGACAATTCAAACAAGCAGTTCGGAATCTGTAGGAAGAAGGAAGTTATTTTGAATAAAGACTTTTTGTCTTTTCGCAAGATGACGGAGTCGAAATAGAAATCTCCTGCGAAGCAGGAAAAAAAGCAAAGTATGTTAGCACTAATTAAAAGTTTAAAAGGAGATAAAGTCATCTGGGCATTAGTAGCTCTATTGGCTCTGTTTTCCTTTATGCCGGTATTTAGTGCGAGTAGTAATTTAGCTTATGCTGGAAAAGGAACAGGTAATACGGTCAGTTATTTGATTAAGCACCTGGTTCATGTGACATTCGGTTTTTTTATTATTTATCGTATTCATAAAATTCCGTATCATTATTTTAGAAGTATATCAAGAATTGCGTTACCGTTTATTTGGTTACTCTTAGGATATACTTTGTTCAAAGGAACTGTTATAGCCGGAGCAAATGCAAGTCGTTGGATTCAATTGCCCTTTGTTGGAATTTCGTTTCAACCTTCAACTTTTGCATTCATTGTTTTAATGATTTTTGTGGCCCGTTATTTGTCAAAAACGAGAGAAGAACCTATCACTTTCAAATCATCTTTTATCGATTTGTGGTTACCGGTCGGAATAACACTCATGTTTATTTTACCCGCCAACTTTTCTACTGCGGCACTCATTTTTAGCATGATTTTAATGTTGGTATTCATAGGTAAATATCCTTTAAAATATATCGGAGCAATTTTAGGTATTGGAATTATTTCTTTTGCCTTTTTTATTTTGATTGCTAAGGCTTTCCCTAATCCACTTACTTCTCGTGTAAATACATGGGAATCTCGTATTGAACGATTTTTTAAAGATGATGTGCAGGATCCGGATGAAGTATATCAAATTGAAAGAGCAAAAACGGCAATCGCTTCTGGTGGAGTGTATGGTTTAGGTCCGGGTAAAAGTGTACAAAAGCATTTTTTACCTCAATCTTCTTCCGATTTTATTTATGCCATTATTGTAGAAGAATTTGGATTATTCGGAGGGTTGACCATTCTTGGAATTTATATGCTTTTGTTCTTCCGTTTTGTTGTGGCGGCTCATAAAGCGAATTCACTATTTGGTAAATTACTCATCGTTGGAATTGGCTTTCCAATTGTCTTTCAAGCTTTAATTAATATGGGAGTTGCGGTTGAATTATTGCCAACAACCGGACAAACGTTGCCTTTAATTAGT
>JAFLBT010000183.1 GCA_017302935.1 Flavobacteriales bacterium
ATCTTTCTATTTGTATTGTTGGCAACACCAATATTAGAAATGATTCCCAATGCTGCTCTGGCTGCTATGTTAATTACAGTAGGTATTAAATTGGCACATCCGAAAGAATTCATTCATACGTTTAAAATCGGCAAGGAACAATTGGCTATTTTCTTAGTGACCATCTTCTTTACCTTATTTGAAGATTTATTAGTAGGAATTGCTGCCGGAATGGTATTGAAAATTATCATTCACTTGATAAACGGGACACCAATTTCATCCTTATTTAAAGCTCCAACCATCGTGTCATTTGAAGGGGATAATTATTTGGTTGAAATAAATAAAGCCGCTATTTTTACTAACTTTTTGGGGGTAAAAAGCAAATTAGAAGCCATTCCGTATGGTTTTAATGTAACAATTGACCTTAAAAAGACTAAATTAGTAGATCATTCTGTGATGGAAAATTTAGAGCATTTCAAACATGATTATGAAGCGAATGGTGGAATGGTAGTAATTAAAGGATTAGATAATCACAAATCACTATCTAGTCATCCGTTGTCATCCAGAAAAAACAAAATGGTCATACAGCATGAAACAGAGAATAGTAGTATATAGATGTATTTTGCTACTTTTTGGGTTTTTATACACAACAAGTTACGCACAGGTGAAAACATCCCATGAAAATGTATGGTTGCATTATTTTGGGAGAAATAAGTTAACTGAAAAATTATCTTTTTCATTTGAAGCAACCATGCGTTATGCCAATGGATTTTCTGAAAAGCAACAATATTTTATTCGCCCTTCTTTTGATTATCAAATTACAAAAAGCTTCTCCGGAAGTGTCGGGTATAGTCATTACAACACGTATGTATATGGAAATCCGTCTTTGAATAGAATAAACACCCCCGAAGACCATTTTTGGATTCAAGGAACGTTTGTTCATCAAAACGGAAACCTTAAAACTACACATCGTTTACGTGATGAATTTCGCTATGTTGGCATTGCAAAACAACAAACGAATGGAGATTTTGAAATAGATCATTACGAATACCGCAACCGATTACGGTATATGCTTTTATTCAATTATCCATTAATAAAGAAAGCAAATGAAACCCAATTGTTTGGGATTATAGGGGATGAGGTTTTTTTGAATTTAGGTTCAAATGCTGGTAAAACACTTTTAAATCAAAATCGAATTATAGCTGGTTTTGGGTATAATTTTGATAAAAATCATCAACTACAACTTTGCTATATTCAGCAGCATATTTGGAATTTTGCCAATACGCTTCAAGAAGATAATCCGACTGTTCGATTGAGTTATGTAACTAATTTTGATTGGCGAAAATAATTTCGTTTTCATTATTAAATAGAAAATCCGTCAAGAATTGCTTCAAGACGGATTTTTTTTGATAAAATGACTAATCACTAAAGATTACATCATTCCCGGCATTCCACCGCCCATAGGCATTCCGCCACCAGCGTTTTCTTCTTTGATTTCTACTAAAGCACATTCGGTAGTAAGAATCATTCCGGCAACCGAAGCAGCGTTTTCTAAAGCCACACGCGTTACTTTTTTCGGGTCAATGATTCCTGCTTTTAGCATATCTACATATTCATCTGATTTGGCATTGTAACCAAAATCACCTTTTCCTTCGGCCACTTTTGCTACCACCACTGAACCTTCTAATCCGGCATTTTCAACAATGGTTCTCAACGGAGCTTCTACTGCACGAGAAACAATCTGGATTCCGGTTGCTTCATCAGCATTATCAGCATTTAAGTTGGCTAAAACGGCTTTTGCTCTTAGTAATGCTACACCACCACCGGCAACAATTCCTTCTTCAACAGCAGCTCTGGTTGCGTGTAAAGCATCATCCACACGGTCTTTTTTCTCTTTCATTTCTACTTCAGAAGCAGCACCTACATAAAGAACCGCAACACCTCCGGCTAATTTAGCCAAACGCTCTTGTAATTTTTCACGGTCATAATCTGACGTAGTGGTTTCCATTTGAGCTTTAATTTGGTTCACTCGATTTTTAATCAAATCACCATTTCCGGCTCCGTTTACGATGGTTGTATTGTCTTTATCGATAGCTACTTTTTCTGCTGTTCCCAACATTTGTAAAGTAGCATTTTCTAATGTATAACCACTCTCTTCTGCAATTACAGTTCCTCCGGTTAAGATGGCAATATCTTCTAACATCGCTTTTCTTCTGTCACCAAAACCAGGAGCTTTCACTGCAGCAATTTTTAAGGCTCCACGTAATTTGTTAACTACTAAAGTAGAAAGAGCTTCACCATCCACATCTTCAGCAATGATTAATAATGGCTTTCCGGATTGAGCTACCGGTTCTAAAACTGGTAATAACTCTTTTAAAGAAGAGACTTTTTTGTCATATAATAAAATGAATGGATTTTCTAATTCTACATTCATTTTTTCAGGATTGGTAACAAAGTAAGGGGATAAATACCCTCTGTCAAATTGCATTCCTTCTACCACATCTACGTATGTATCTGTTCCTTTAGCTTCTTCCACAGTGATTACACCTTCTTTACCAACTTTTCCGAAAGCTGTGGCAATTAATTCGCCAATCACTTCATCATTATTAGCAGAAATAGAAGCTACTTGTTTAATTTTTTCAGTAGAACTTCCTACTTCTTTGGCTTGTTTACCTAATTCAACAACAATAGCTTCAACGGATTTATCGATTCCTCTTTTTAAATCCATCGGATTTGCTCCAGCGGCCACGTTTTTCAAACCCTCTTTTACGATGGCTTGAGCTAAAACGGTAGCAGTTGTTGTACCATCTCCGGCTAAATCATTGGTTTTTGAAGCAACTTCTTTTACCATTTGAGCTCCCATATTTTCAAGAGCATCTTTCAATTCAACTTCTTTAGCAACTGTTACACCGTCTTTGGTCACAGTTGGTCCCCCAAATGATTTACTGATAGTTACATTACGACCTTTTGGTCCTAAGGTTACTTTTACTGCGTTCGCTAATGCATCAACTCCACGTTTTAAACCATCACGTGCTTCAATGTCGAATTTTATATCTTTTGCCATTTTTTTAAATTTTAAATAATTAGTATATTCAGTTAATCATTATACGATAGCTAAAATATCGTCTTCTCTCATGATAAGATAATCTTTGCCGTCTAATTTTAATTCGGTTCCGGCATATTTTCCGTATAAAACTGTGTCACCTACTTTTACGGTCATGGTGTGGTCTTTTTTTCCGTTTCCAACGGCAACAACGGTTCCTCTTTGTGGTTTTTCTTTAGCCGTATCAGGGATAATGATTCCTGATGCTGTAGTAGTTTCGGCAGGAGCCGGTTCTACTAAAACGCGGTCTGAAAGGGGTTTAATGTTTACTGACATAATTATTTTGTTTTATTAAATTAAGTTTGACGTTTTCGATTAGTCAGAAATTATGCCAATCGAAAGAAACTGACATTTTTTCAGTTGAGTCAAAAAAAAATCCCGATTGCTCGGGATTTCTTTTATAAAATGTATTATTATTTTTGCTCTTCAGTACTTGGAGCTGTTTCAGCTGGTTTTTCTGTAGCCGGGGTTTCCATTACCGGAGCTGCAACTTCTGCTTTGGCTGGAGCAGCATCACTTTTCTCGATAGTGATTGCTTCCGATTTTCCATTGAAAGCTAATGATGATAACATTATTAAAGCAATCAAAATGATCCCTAAAGTCCATGTACTTTTATCTAAAAAGTCTGTTGTTTTTTGCACGCCACCAATTTGTTGAGAGTTTCCAAAGGTAGAAGATAAACCTCCACCTTTAGGGTTTTGAACCATGATTACGACGATAAGTAAAAAACAAACAATTGTTATTAATACTAAAAAAACTGAAAATCCCATGCTATTGATTATTTTGTTGTAAAATTTTAATGTCCTTAATTCGGTCTGCAAAGAAAATACTTTTTTCCGGATATTTCAAAATTAATATTTCATAAGCTTGAATTGCTTTACTATATTTTTTTTGTTCCAAATAAACTCTGGCTAAAGTTTCAGTCATTAAATGGGAAGTATCGCCTATTTCAAAAGGTTTTGAAGGGGTTTCAACAATATCTTTAGCCGGTGTAATTTTCGGATTGGTCTCAATAAATTTATCAATAATGGCTAGTTTTTTTAATTTTTCTGGTGCCGCTTTGATTTCATTTTGAACTTTTTCAGTTGTAGTTTCAAAGTCATTTGTCTCTTCAATTCGGTTAATCGGCTTAAAAGAAGTCAATTGTAACCATTCCTGAAACGAATGTTTTTCGTTAACCGCAAACGAAATGGGTTTTCCTATTTCAAGTTTTTCCTCAATTTCAACTTTAGTTCCTTCTTTTTCAATTTCAATTTGTTCAATAGGTTGTTCTACCTCAATTACTTCATTAACTTCAGGTTCATCACCTACATTTATTTTTTCAATGAGTTCTTCATTACTTATTAAAACGTCAATGGATTCATTATACTCCGAAATTACTTCTTCTATGTTTGTAATTGGTTCAACTTCATTCGACGTAGTTGTTTCCTCTATATCTTTTTCAAATTTTACAAAATCAACATCAATTGTTTCAAATTCTACTGTTGGTTTAACGGAAATAGCACTAATTTCTTCAATTTTTTCTGTTTTTTCACCTTCAACATGCTCCATTTCAATAACTTCCATTTCCAATAATTGAGCAAGTTTTTGTTCATAATGGTCTTTTTCCAAAACAACAAAATCAGAGGAAGTGATAAAATCAAACAACACGCTTCTGTCTGTTGTGAAAGCAGCGGTCTTTTTTAAAGCAAAATTGTATTTGTAGCTATCTTGGTTGTATAATCCTTTAAGATATAAAGCTCTAGCACTCTGAAAATAGGGAAAGTTTTCAACTACTTTCTCCAATTCCTGAGCTTGCTTTTCGTTGAAAGCATTTGGATTGTTTAATAAGAAAGTATATTCGGATAGATTCAAAATAGTAATTGAATTGATTTATCAAATATAATAAAAATAATAGTTATGAAAAAAGGTTTAAATTACCATTTAGCTAATGAAGCATTAAAAATATCTTGTGTAATTCGCTCAAAAATTTCCAATTTCGCTAAATTGAGTGTTTCTCCTACCAATTGACGGTCGGCCGGATAATCATAAAAAAATGAAAATGATTTTTCAAAATTGTCTTCTTCCTTTTTATTATTGATAAAACGAACATTTACGGTAAATGTCAATCGGTTTTGAGCCGTACGTTGATCTGCAGTTGCTGTCATTGGAGAAATTCGGAATCCGGTAATTTCGCCTTCATAAATCAAATCGCCACCAGAATTTGTTAGGTTAAGATTGGTTTGATTTTGAATTAAATCTTGAAGAGCTAACGTAAAATCACGTTCAATTCCGGGTTCTATTAATTCGGCATTATTCTGAAAATAATTTACCTGAAATGTTTTCGCGTCAATTTTTCCGG
>JAFLBT010000184.1 GCA_017302935.1 Flavobacteriales bacterium
TATTTTTACCGGTAATTTTCATGTTGAATTTCAAAATGTTTATACCTATTAATATAGTACCAATTGAAAAGGCCATTAAAAAAGTGTGTGAGGAGAACAAGGCAATCTCATTTTCAGGCAAATAATCGTTTTGTACTATTTTTAAACTCGTATCGATGGCTCCAGCACCAAAAAATACCAAAAGCGGGTACAACAAACTTTTAGATTCGGTTACTGCTCCTTCTTCTTTTTTGGAAGTAAAATATACCGCAAGTAACGCCAGCACGATTCCAATAACTTTAAAAATGGTTAAGGAATCGCCAAATAATGCTATACCAAAACTGATTGGGATGATTACTGACATTTTTGACGCTACTGAGGCAACTGAAAGTCCGTTTTGTTGTGAAGTAATGGCAGTGGCGTAAAACACACTGATGAATAAGAAGCCCAAGAAAAAACTTCCGGGATACCATGTTTTTTCAATAATGGAAGGATAATGAAATGCTTGATTGGAAAAAAATAATCCCATCACAAAAGCGGTAAAATAATTGACCACTAATGCTTGTAGTGTATTTATGGAATAACGGCTAAAAAGTTTTAGAATAACAAATAAAACAGCGTTGAAAAAAACGCTTAAAACAATATAAATCACAGATTAATAATTTTTTTGGCAAATAAGTCGGTTACGTCTTCTTTTCCTACTTGTAGGTTCCAAACTTCCAATCCTAATGAAGCGGCAGCATCGGTGTTTTCTTTTTTGTCATCTACAAATAATGTTCGTTTAGGCGATAAATCATGGCGGTTGATTACTTGTCTGAAGCTTTCAACATCCGGTTTACGAACTCCCATTTCATACGAAAAATAGACTTTTTCAAAACAATTATAAAAATCCCTTGAAAAAGACATTCCTACTTTGTGTTCAAAATGGTCAATGTGTATTTTATCGGTATTGGATAATAAAAACAACCGGTATTTTCCTTTTAAACTTTGCAAAAAGTCCAAACGATATTCTGGGAAATCGCCTAAAACTTTGTTCCATGCTTTTCGAATATCTTCAATAGATGCATTGGGCAAATGTTTCTGAAAACCTTCGATAAATTCAAGTTCAGAAATTTTTCCAATTTCGAAAAGTTGATTTAATTCATTTAAATCGTTGTGCCATTCCGTAAGGCCAAGTTCTCGAAAAGCTTTATCAATTCCCGGCTTATCCAAATTGATAAAAATATCTCCAAAATCAAAAATAATCGTATTAATCATGTCTTCTGCCAATTAAAAGTTCATCGGTTAAAAAGTTCATTTTTTTCACGGTTTTAAATTCAATTTTGGGAGCTATAACACCTTGTTGAAATAAAGCATCACCTTTGAAAATTCTCACTTCATCCCATAATTTAGCGTCAATAAAAATTTGAAGCGTTTGACTTCCTCCTTCAATAATTAGGGATTGAATTTCCTTTTCAAAAAGTAAATGTACTATTTTTTCAGCAAGTTGATGTTCAAAGATAAGGGTTTCGTAGTTACAATTTTCACTGTTTTTGTGATTTTCTTCTTCCGTAATTATCAGCGTGGATTGTTGTTGATTTTTTACTTCATACTCATTTGAAATTTTTCCTTTTTTATCAATAACAATTCTCAAAGGTTGATTACCAACCCAATCTCTACTATTCAATTTGGGATTATCTTCCAAAACAGTTGTTGTTCCCACTAAAATAGCTTGTTCTTCTGTTCGCCATTTGTGAACCAATTGTCGGGAATACACATTTGTAATCCAAACCGGTTTTTTCTCCGTTTTAGTAAGCGGAGCCAAATATCCATCGGCACTTTCTGCCCATTTTAGAATAATATAAGGTCGTTTATGATGATGAAAAGTAAAAAAACGTTTGTTAAGTTCTAAACATTCTTTTTCTAATACACCCACTTTTACTTCTGCACCTGATTTTCTGAGTTTTTCAATACCTTTTCCGGCTACTTTTTCATGTGGGTCAACCGTTCCAACTACTACTCTTGGAATTTTGTAATGCACAATTAAATCACTACAAGGTGGTGTTTTTCCAAAATGACTGCAAGGTTCTAAACTCACATAAATAGTGGATTTTGATAATAAAGTTTTGTCTTTCACGGCATTTATGGCGTTTACTTCTGCATGCGGTTCACCGGCTTTTTGATGCCAACCTTCTCCAATTATTTTGCCTTCATAAACAATTACGCTACCTACCATCGGGTTGGGGTAGGTTGTTCCCAAACCGTTTTTTGCCAATTGAAGGCAGCGACGCATGAATTTTTCATCTTCCATAGAGGGACAAATTTACTCATTTTGCCCAAAAACGCAGAAATAGTTTTACTTTTACCTTCTGAAAATAAAATTATTTTATGACACTGATTCGCTCCATTCAACCTGCTGATAATCCATTTGTTGCACAAGTCATTCGCGATGTACTCATTGAACACAATGTGCCAAAAGTAGGAACGGCCTATGCCGATGCCTCGTTGGATTGCATGTTTGAAACCTATTTAAAACCAAAAAGTCAGTATTTTGTTGTAGAAAATGAGGGTAAAATAATCGGTGGAGCAGGAATTTATCAATTAGAAAATGAAGCGAATACCATTTGTGAATTGCAAAAAATGTACTTTTTACCGGAAGCCCGTGGTTTAGGTTTAGGAGCCGAAATGATGGAAAAATGCCTCGCTTTTGCCAAACAAGTCGGTTATGAAAAATGTTATTTAGAAACTATGCCGTATATGAAAGATGCTCAAAAACTGTATTTGAAATTTGGTTTTGATTATCTAGATCAACCAATGGGTTGCACCGGTCACACTTCTTGTCCGGTTTGGATGATAAAAACCTTGTAAGGCATGACTACTTTTAAACAAATAAAAGCTTATTTTCATGCACAACTTTCCGGATTGTATGATTCTCAGGAAATAGACAGTTTCTTTTATTTGACATTGGATAAATTGCATGACTTAAAAAGAATTGATTTGGCTTTGCATCCGGAAAAAGAAGTACCATCAGAAGAGGTTAGCCACTGGGAAAAAGTGTTGGAAGCTTTAGAAAAAGAACAACCAATTCAATATATCTTGGGTGAAACATTTTTTTATGATTTACGATTTTATGTAAACGAGTTTACGCTCATTCCCAGACCTGAAACGGAGGAATTAGTAGCTTGGATTTTGGAGGAAATCAAACAGAAAAATATCCAAAACCCAACGATTATTGATATTGGAACCGGCACGGGTTGTATTCCGATTGCATTAAAAAAGAATTTATCATCTTCCACAATTTATGCGATAGACGTTTCTGAAGAAGCTTTACTTGTGGCAAAAAAAAATGCACAATTAAATGAAATGGAAGTACATTTTTGGCATAAAAATATTTTAGAAACAGATGATTTGCAACAGCAATTTGATATAATTGTTTCCAATCCGCCGTATGTGCGTCTTCTAGAAAAGCAAGAAATGAAAACGAATGTCTTAGGTTATGAACCGCATTTGGCTCTCTTTGTTTCAGATGAAAATCCACTTGTTTTTTATCAAAAAATTGCAGAATTGGCTTTGCTTCATCTTTCACCTAACGGATTGTTATTCTTTGAAATCAATCAATATTTAGGGAATGAAACCGTTGAATTGTTATCTAAAATAGGCTTTAAGCATATTGAGTTACGGAAAGATTTGTATGGAAATGATCGAATGATCAAAGCTCAATTCATTAACGATTGAAGAATAACGAATGTTGATTTTTGAACAATTTTTACTCGTAACGCAACGCCTCAACAGGATCCAATTTAGAAGCTTTTATCGCGGGATATAAACCCGAAACCAACGCCACAACAAAGCTGGTAATCACCGCCGCGATGATGGCCATCCAGGGAATGATAAAATCAAATTCTAACACTGAAGCAAAGATAGAACCGATTGTAATTCCTAAAATAATTCCGATTATTCCACCCAATTGACCAATTACAATGGTTTCGGTAAAAAATTGAAAAGCAATCGTTTTTCGTTTGGCACCCAAGGCTTTTCGAACTCCAATTTCACGTGTTCTTTCCGTTACGGAAACCAACATGATGTTCATTAAAGCTATGGAAGAACCAAAAATAGTAATGATACCAATAATCCAAGCGGAGGCACTCAAAACTTTGGTTAACGATAAGATTTGATTGATTAATTCATCACTTCGCACGATTCCAAAATTATTATCTTCCACCGGATTTTGCTTTCTAATTTGTCGCATCGTGATGGTTGCGTGGTCAATGGCGGCATCCAATAATTCTTTTTTATCCACCATTACACTTACGTTATAATTGATGTTTGGTTGTGTAAAAACAGAACGAGCAATTTGAATGGGAATCAACACTCTTAAATCCTGACTATTGCCAAAAGTGGAGCCTTTTTCTTTTAACACCCCAATTACTTTGAATTTTGCTCCCCGAATAGAAATCACTTTTTCAATTGGGTTCACATCTTTCAATAAACCTTTTTCAAAATCGGAGCCCACCACACAAACATAATTGTTATTTTCAATATCAAAAGCGGTAAAATTTCTTCCGGTGGCGACTTCTAATCCCGAGTTTGCCGCATAACTTTCATCAACACCCAAAACGGTAATTTCAGGATCCGTTTTTTTATTTTCAAATTTCACTTGAGCTGTTGGAGTAGCTGTAAAGGATAATGATGTGGTTGTAAAAGGATAATTGAATTTCTCTTTAAATGCTTTGGCATCCGGATATGAAATAATCGGATTAATGATTTCGCGTTCACCACGTCTTCCGCCATTGCCAATTCGCACTTCTAATTCATATTGCCGAATGGTGAACGTATTGGCACCCATCATCGAAAAGTTAGAAGAAATAGTGTTTTCCAATGCAGAAACCACGGTCAAAATACTCACCAATGCCGTAATACCAATGGCTATAATGATAATCGTCAAAATGGTACGCAACAATTGTGTTTTGATGGAACCCAGTGCAATTTTGATGTTTTCTTTTACTAATCCGGTCATGTTTATATTTGTCACGTTAATGCATATTTTGTTACATGCGACATGGAAAATTATTTTAAAAGTAAGATATTTGCAGAAGTTGACTGTTGTCAGTTGTCGGTTGTCAGTTGTCAGTTGGCTGAAGTTCACTTAAAAAAATAAATTTATCAAATAAAAATGGCACAAAAACCAAGTATTCCCAAAGGAACGAGAGATTTTTCACCGGCAGAGGTGGCGAAACGCAATTACATCAGTTCGATTATGAAACATCATTTTGAGGTCTTTGGTTTTCAGCCGATTGAAACGCCTTCGTTTGAAAATTCAGAGACGTTGATGGGAAAATACGGGGAAGAAGGCGATCGTTTGATTTTTAAGATATTGAATTCGGGGGATTATTTGGATAAAGTAAGTCAAGACGAATTATCAAACATTGATTATAAAAAACTAACTTCTAAAA
>JAFLBT010000185.1 GCA_017302935.1 Flavobacteriales bacterium
GAAAGTCTGTTATGAATTGCTTAGCAGCCGATTTTTTACTGTCAACCAAAGCAATCATATTGCCATTTTTAGAGCGTATGTAGGCAAACATTTCGTTTTTAACAAAATCGTTTGGTGGCATAGATTGATAAACATTTTCGGTGGATGTAGTTATTTCTCGCAATGGTGAAATTACCGGCACATTACTACTGCTCAGTAATTCGGCAGTTTTTTCAACATATTGAGGATAAAAAGGTCCGATAACGGCATCCGCTTTGGATAGATTTTGATTTTGCACAATTGATGAAACACTTGAACCTCTTTTAGTTTCTTGAGAATCTAGTATTTTAACATTCAAATTTAAACCCAATCGTTTAGCTGAATCAATTGCCATTAAAGCACCGGAATAAAAATCTAAAGTAAGGTTTAAAAAACCATCTCTTTTTAATCTGGCCTGAGTGGTCAATGAAGTATCACTTTCGATATTTGAAGTATTAAATGGCAGTAATAAAACAATTTCTTTTTTATCTTTTTTAACCAACGATTTTGTAAAATCCTTGATTTCTTTTGTTTTACCGGAATACACAAATCGTTGAGCAGGAACTTGAAGTTTCATTCCTTCTTTTACACCTTCCTTTAATTCAGGGTTTAACGTCAACAATTCTTCTTGACTCATCGAGAAAAGTTTTGAAATACTAAATAAAGTTTCTTTTGGTTTAACTACATATTCCAAATAGTTAGATTTTGAAACTTTTTTTATTTCAGATGTTGCATCAGGTAATGATGGTTTAGAATTTCCGTTTTTGATTATCAATTTTTGACCAATTGATAAACCTTCTTTTGCATTTGGATTCCAAAGTGTCAAATCATCTACAGAAACTTGATATTGTTTAGCAATAGAATAAAGAGTTTCTTTAGCTTGTACTTCGTGATAAAGGGTTGTTGACTCTTGAGGTTTGGTTTTTTGAACCTCGATTGATTTTCCTGAAACATGAATAATTTGACCTACTTTTAAACCGTTTTCTTTAACATCAGGATTCCATTTCTCTAAAAGTTCTACTGTAGTTGTATATTGTTTTGCAATACCAAATAAAGTTTCTTTTGGTTTTACTTCATGCGTTAACGGTACCGAAGAATTACTCACAACAGAAGAAGGAATTAATAAAATTGCATCAATTTGAATCCCATTTTTGGCATCAGGATTCATCCTGTAAATATCATAAGGGGTAACTTTATATTTTTGAGCAATCTGAGTGATGGTTTCTCCTTTAGCTACTATATGCTTTTTTACAGACTCATTGGATTGAGCGAAACTATTTTGAAAGCTCAAAAAACAGCATACAATAACTAGGAAAAATACCCTCATGGAGTTCAAAATTTATTTAGAAATAATCGTTAATACTTGTCCGGCTTGTAATCCGTTTTTCAATAATTTTTCATTTTGATTCATAATTGCTTCTACTGACACATTATATTTTTTAGCAATTCCATATAATGTTTCTTTTGGAGCAACTGAATGCTTAATCACAGTTTCAGATGATGCAACAGTAGTAGCTATTTCAGCCGGCTTATTTGTTGATACAACTTCTTTGGTTTGTTTTTCAATAACCGTACCACTTTTGGGAATTTTCAACGTTTGCCCAACTTGCAAACTGTTTTTCAACAAAATTACATTTGCACTTTTAATTTCATCAACAGATATATTATAAAGTCTTGACAAACCATAAAGTGTTTCGCCGGCTGATACTTTATGCATCATAAAACCTGTTTTAGCATCATTAGTAAGGTTAGAATTTACAACTTCTTTTTTTACGATAACCTCTTTTGGCTTTTCTACTTCTTTTTGCTTATCTAACTCTTTTATAGGCTTGTAATTATCAGAAGGTAAAACAATTTCCGGTGATTTTTGAGGAACATAAAATTCTAATACCATTCCCTCTTTCACTCCATCTATGGCTGAACGATTGGAACGATAAATTTCTGCCGGATCTACCACATATTTTTTTGAAATATCTAACACGGTTTCTCCAGAAGCTACGGTATGTTTAACTAAATCCATACCCGGTTTTACAACGGTTTGAGAAAAAGTGATTTGGGGGCTAAGCAAAATCATTGCTCCAAATAAAAACTTCTTCATCTAACTAAAAATTAAAAAACTACTCCCATTCAATAGTAGCTGGTGGTTTTGAACTGATATCATACACAACTCTGTTAACCCCTTTTACCTTATTGATGATTTCATTGGAAATTTTCATCAAAAAATCATACGGTAGATGCACCCAATCGGCTGTCATTCCATCGGTAGATTCAACAGCTCTTAAGGCAACAACTTTTTCGTAGGTTCGCTCGTCACCCATAACTCCTACACTATTTACAGGCAGAAGAATGGCTCCGGCTTGCCAAACTTTATTATACAAACCGTGTGACTTTAATCCTTCAATAAAGATAGCGTCAACATCTTGCAATATACGAACTTTTTCTTTAGTTATATCACCTAATATACGAATTGACAAACCTGGACCTGGAAAAGGATGTCTGCCCAACAATTCTGGGTCAATACCCAAGGTAGCTCCTACTCTTCTCACTTCATCTTTGAACAACATTCGAAGGGGTTCTACAATTTTTAATTTCATAAAATCCGGTAATCCGCCTACATTATGATGCGATTTAATCGTAGCCGATGGTCCTTTTACTGAAATAGATTCAATTACATCCGGATAAATTGTTCCTTGTGCCAACCATTTCACGTCTTCAATTTGATGGGCTTCATCATCAAAAACTTCTATAAATACACGACCAATAGTCTTTCGTTTGGCTTCCGGTTCTTCAATTCCGGCTAACTGATCTAAAAATCGGTCGGTTGCATCAACACCTTTCACATTTAATCCCATTCCTTTGTATTGATCTAATACATTTTGGAATTCATTTTTACGCAATAAACCATTATTTACAAAAATGCAATACAAATTTTTTCCAATGGCTTTATTCAATAAAACCGCAGCAACGGTAGAATCCACTCCTCCTGAAAGTCCTAAAACAACTTTATCGTCTTTAATTTTTTCTTTTAATTCGGCTACAATTTCATCAACAAAAGCATTAGGAGTAAAATTTTGAGGTACTTCGGCAATTCGCACCAAAAAATTTTCCAACATTTGTTTTCCGTCGGTAGAATGATAAACTTCCGGATGAAATTGAATGGCATAGGTTTTTTCACCTTCAATTCGATAAGCTGCATTTTCTACATCTTTGGTACTGGCCAATCGAACTCCATTTGTTGGCAATTTTTTAATCGTATCTGAATGACTCATCCAAACTTGACTATTGAGAGCCACTTCTTCAAAAAACGGGTCGTGATCATCCACAAAACTCAAATTGGCTCTGCCGTATTCCCTAATGTTGGAAGGAGCTACTTCGCCACCGCTAAAATGAGCCAAATATTGAGCTCCATAACAAACGGCTAGCAAAGGCATTTTACCTCTAATTTGGGATAAATCTGGATGAGGAGCATCATCGGCTCGAACCGAAAAAGGACTACCGGAAAGAATTACTGCTTTAAAAGAAGATAAATCTTCCGGAACATGATTGTAAGGAAAAATTTCGCAGAATATGTTTAATTCCCGAACTCTTCTCGCAATAAGTTGTGTGTATTGCGAACCAAAATCTAAAATAAGTACGTTGTGTTGCATGGGCAAAAATAGGGATATTCTCGGAAAGTGAGAAACGGTTTTCCGGTTAAATTTTAAACAATTTTAAGTACTAAATTTTATAAATAAGGATTAAATTCCAATTTCAACTTGAAAACGGATGTACCAATTGGTTCGTGAAGTTCCGTTGAAATAAGACAATTCATCTACCGTAAATTCTGATTGCAATTTGAAAGCATGCTCCCAAAAATATTTGGTTACCCCAACACTGTATTGTTTGGTGTTGGGTGTAAAAGCTTGAATATCTTTATCTACTTTTTGTGTAGAAAAACGTCCAATTATTTCATAATTAGTTGGAAACAAATAACTCAATTGGTAATCAAAACCTTCTCCCACATAAACAAAATTAAAGTCGTTTGGGTCTTCTGGATTAAAAGTTAATGGATTCTTTGAAGTACGATTCATGTAGGAACTCATAAAAGCCCAACCGTTGTATTTTACCATGGCATCTAGTAAAACGGATTCCATATTTCTTTTTTCGAACAAATCAACTCCTAATTGACCTTGGGTTTGACGAGCTTTTACATTTCTATGAAAAGTTCCGGCCAGTAACAACTTTGGTTTTTGTTCCCGAGCAATATCGCCTTCAAAATTGGTACCGTCTTTTGAAAATGAACCTAGCGGAAACAATTCCATTCTACCGGTTAAAGCAAATCCATTATCCGGACTTTTGGTTACATTTCTTCCATTTCCCGTACTAACAGCAGTTTTTACATTATAGGAAAATTTTTCTTTTTTTTCATTCAAAAAATAAGTTTGAAACCCGAAATCACGGTCAATATTAAAACGAGCATTGTTAATTGTTCTATCAGTCATTTGTAGGGCTCCTGAAGAATTTACCCGTTGTCTGTTTCCCGGCAATTTGGTTTGTCCAAAGGCAAAACTCCAGTGTTTGTTGGGTCGGTAAAACACAACTGCATCACGAATAATATTGATGTTTTCTCCAAGTTCAATCTCACCAACATCGCCGGAAGCAAATGATAACTGAATGGCATATAAAAATTTAGGATTTCCCACATAACCATCAAAACGCAATCGCAAACGTCTAACTTGACCTTCAAATGCTTCTTCTTGGTCTTCATTTTTTATAAAACCCATTCGGTTTTGCATTCGAAATCGGATGTTTAATTGAAAAATACTGTCCGGAGATGTTAATCCTAATCCTCTACCATAATTGTAATAAGGCAAAGTGGCCAACTTTAAATCGTTGTCTTTTGTACTGAACTTGATATCCTGAGCAAAAGAAAGTGAGGATATGAGCACAAAAAATAAAAGGCATTTTGTTTTCATCAAAGTAGTTGTGTTTGTTGGGCAAAAGTAAATTAATTTTTGGAATGTAAAAGGAATGAAATTGCATTGTTATCTTTGCCCAAAAATTAAATCATGTCAAACATATATTTAGGATATCACTTTACGGTTGAACCGAAAGAATTGGGAAGCGAAATTTTGGTTGCCGAATTAGGAGAAAAACCCTTTGAAAGTTTTATTGAAACCGAATTTGGTGTAACCGCTTATATTCAAAAAGAACTTTGGACAGCCGATATATTGGAGGATATTTATATTTTGAATTCTCCCGAATTTGTAATCTCGTACCAAATAGAAGAAATTGAACAAGTCAATTGGAATGAAGAATGGGAAAAAAACTTTGAACCGATTGATGTAGATGGAACATGTCACGTTCGAGCTCCTTTTCATCCTAAAACCGATGCGGA
>JAFLBT010000186.1 GCA_017302935.1 Flavobacteriales bacterium
GGCTTCTACCTGCCGGTAATCCAGCAGCTGGATGTAGAGGTCTTTTTTTGTACGGTCTTCCCGTTTCAGTACAAAGCCTTCCGACACCAGTTGCAGGATGGCTTTATTGCTTTCATACAAGGCCGAGGCAGGGTAGAGGCTCAACTGTCGGATAATGCTATTGATTTCAGGTATTGTAATATCCTCATGCCCGTACCGGATGAGCAGGTATTGTGTCAGATCTTCCTTCAGCAACACCTCCTGCATTTCTTTATGCAGCAACAAGCCGCTTGTATGCGGAATCTGTTCGGCTGATATGAGCTCGGTGACAGCTTGTTCGAGTGTTTCTTCGGTGAATTTCATGCTGCAAATAATTAATTGTAAGTAATTCTCTTCTGATTTAAAAGCCCTGACTTAGAAAAAGTAGAAACATATAATCCATCTGTTCCCATAATGATCATAAAAATAATGTTTGAATTAAGTCTATTCTTAATTAGTTGAGATTCCATTGAGTGTAAATCCAAGGATGATGGGTTTGGTATTTTTTCAGGATGCGTATGCCATTCACCCAAATAAATTTTTTTTCCGTTGCTTTTTCTGAAAAATTCTGAAAGTAGTTTTTGTGTATTTTTTACTGTTCTGATAAAGCTGTATCGTGAACCCTTATCAGATTTTGACGGTATAGTTATATCTGTAATATAGTATGAAAATTCGTCTATATAGTAACCCATTAAAATCCCACCCGACTCAGGTTTACAATGCAAGTCTTGGATATATAGTTTTAATTTCTCAAAAGCTAATTGATCAACAGTTAAACATATATCACCAAGTTCGACACTAATCATAATGGAGTGATAATAGTTTGAAATGAATTCATAGAATTCCCGAATTCGGTTAACTCAATTTCCATATTCTGTAAAAGATCTTTATCCCCAACCCAAGTTAATAAAATCGATTCTCTTTTGGCAGAATCTTTGACAATTGACTTAATGTATGGGAAGGCGGCACATAAAAACATAGTTAAGTTTGCTTCTGAATAAGGGTAATATCCAGATTGACAACTTCCTTCTTTTAAATATGTTTTTGTTTTATCATTGTTATTTAAAACACTGTATTGAAAATTATAAATTATTTCTTTTGCTTTTCGAAAATGAAGTGGCGATACAATTAACATTTGCCCGCTAGCTAAAAAAGGTTCTACCCACAATAGTATTATCGGGTTCTTACTTTCTGAATCGATTAGGTTTTCAAGAATATTAATTTCAATAAGTGTGTTTCCAATTACAACAATGCTTACATCATAATTTACAAGAAAGCGATTGTCATTCCTTAGAATATCTGCAATTGATTCTTTACTAGTGGTTACTTCGCAAAATGGGTTTTTATTAATTATACTTTCTTTAGCTATGTCCACTTTAGCCAAACCAACTTTGTCAAATCCCTGCTGACTTCTGTATATGTTTTCTACATTCAAAATATCAGTATCTACCAGGTGAAACTTACTAATTGGCAGTTTGAGTATCAAATTCAATAAATTTGACCCTACACTTCCTAAGCCAATTAGGCAAATTGATTTTTTAACTTCGTGAACGTATCCGTTAGATCGTTTTTCTAATCGTTCTGGGGTAAAATTTGAAAATGAAATTCTTTCTACAAGGCTTTTTTTGAAAAGCGGGTCGTTTATAATCTGCCAAGAGCTTAGAGAAGCTCGGCGTCCTTTTACAATATCATATGGAGGTATCAATCTGCTGTATATCCATCCGAAATACTCCCCATTAATGTTATTAAAAATTACTAAGGCTGAATTAAATCCGCTCTTATTAATTGTTTTTCTAAATCTTATAATATCCCTTTCGTCAATAAGTTTTATAGAATCAGTAAAAAGCAAACTAAAAGGAGGTGTTATTTTGCTGTACTCTATTTGGAAAATCTCAATTTCTGTATAACTTATTTTTCGAAATTGTAAATAGAGTTCAAATTTTTTATACAATTCACCTTCTTGGAAAATTAAGTAATGAAAACCATTAAGGGTCTCATTAAATCTATAGCCCTTTATTGGTATGTTTTTATCGGTAATAATTGATAAACCAATTTCATTCACAATATCTTGGTGCTCATAACTTAAGCCCCAGTATGCCTTAAACTCCCGATGAAATTCATTTATACCCTCAGAAGGATTATCATACACAGAAAGAATTCCTTTTGCTCGGGAAATCATTTCTTCGACTATATCAGGCAATGCTTTTTTTGAAAAGATGTAGTTTATATTATCTTCAAAAATGCAAATACTAAAGTCATTGTTTATATGGGGCAAATATTTAAAACTTTCATAAGATTCTTTTTTAATAAAAATCTTTGGTAATTGTACATGTGCGTCAGGTATTCCAATGTAAAATACAACATCCTTGAGCCCACTCTTTAAAGAAATTTCAGTAAAAACCTGTATAATATTTTGATAGTTTTTAAGGTATTCAATTTCTCGAATTTTATCACTACCTAATATTATGCAGTTTTCAGTTTTGCATAATTTTCTATATATTTCTTCTAGCATTAGGCAGATTTGTTATCCGTTTTAATTTGATCAGGATATACAAAAGATTTTGCAATTTCTTCAGGATCTTCAACAATATTTGAACAAGGGAATCTGTCTCCAAAATGTTTTTGCCATTTTGCGCACGCGTCTTTTTTACTTTTCATTTCAACCGCTTGGTTTCCTGAAACTATAAATGAATCAAGCGAATCTAAAAAGTTATTTTTCGTAGTTGTTGCTGAAAACTTTTCTAATAAGTTTTCATTTTTATCTACTGTTGGCCTAAAGCAAGCATAAGATGCAAGAGGTTTTTTTCTATCATCTATTCTTGCCTGAATTATCTTTAAAGTTTCTAAAAGCGATACGTCGTCTCTTTCATTTGGACTATAATTATTACATATCAAAATTGTAAATACTAAGCCACTTGGAAATATAAGTTTTTCATTATCGGTTTGTCGTTTATCAGCCCATGCTTTAATATAGCGGACTAGCCTTTTTATTTGTGGGGAATTAGCTGCTTGCTGGTCAAACCACAATTTAAAAGCATAGGGATCACTTAAAATCCAGCCTTTAGATTTATGAGCAAGTAAAGGGATATCTGAAGTATCAAACGCAATTTCATTTTCACTATGTTCTATTTTATAATAAATAGGTAAATCAACATGATATTGTTTTGCATACTTAACCCTAACACAAGTATTTTTATCAATTGTTTCCTGCCCAGTCCTGTCTTTTACGGCGTCGTAAATCCAGTTATGAGCTGTTTGGGTACTTGGCCTATTTTCTGTTTTACCAAAAATATAAACTCCATCATCGACATCATACTCTCCGCTTATTGGTAATATTGTTGTGTTCATAACAAATGATCCTTGACCTTTAAAATGTACTGTATGATCAGGGCGATTTTCCTCAAAGAATCTATCAATATCTGCCCTGATTGCATTTCGTGATTTTCTTAATTCAGATTTTCTAGTTGAACTTAGCTTTATGATATCATTATCGAACTCAATAAATACTTCATGTAAATTTGCCATAGAATGTTAGTTTATATGATAAGTTTTTAAAGTAGTAAAAATATCTTTAATTACTTGTTTTTTCTCATATATTAAAGCTTGTTCATCGGCTTTAATTTTCATAAGATTAAGTGATTCGTTTGTTGCTACGTCTAACTGTATTAAACTTTCTTGCTCCGAAGCAATTGAAACACTTGGTATTCTAGTGTACCTGATTTTTATATCAGACAATTCGTTTATTTGAGTCATAAAAAAATCCGTAAAAAAACTTTGCCCATTTAACGACGTCTCAAATAAATCAGCACCCCAATCTGCAAATGAACGATTTCTTTTTAAGCCTAAAGGTTTACCGCCTGTTATTGTCAAACTGCTTATGGACAGAATATCAACTGAATTATACTCTTTACCGGTCCCAACAAAATGATGTAAAGCTTCCAGCAACCCAATCATAGTTGGGTTGTTGGCCCATACTCCGCCATCAATAAACTGATGTTTATGATAGTAATCTGATTCAGCGATTGGAAAATAGGTTGGAGCCGCTGAAGTAGCTAGAGCAATATCAATTATTGGCGCCCTATTGTCTCTGGACATATCTCCTTCATTATGGTCATACTTAAACACTTTCGGTTTGGCCTCGGTAACTGAATAACTTGGTATGCACAGTAAATTATGACAATCACCAATAATTTTATCTCCAAATATTTTAATTAGTGCTTCTTTAAAAGGCTGGTCAGAATACTTTCCACCTTTTATTATTTGCTTTATATAATTTTTTTTCATTTGCCCAATAACCGGCAACCATATACTACCAGATTCTGGAAAAATCTTAGGACCTTCTTGTGTATAGAAATTGCAAATCTCATTTGCAGGGATTTTTAAAGCTATAGCAAGTGCAATAAGACCGCCAGTGGAAGTTCCACAAATCATATCAAAATGATTAGAAGAAAGAGTACCAAATTTTTCTTCAAATTTCTTTAATATTGATGCAGAATAGAGACCTTTTATCCCACCCCCGTCAATTGATAATATTTTAAATGTCTTTTCTGACATATTTAGATATTTTTATTATTCACTAGCTGAAATGTTTGAAAGAAGTAAACTCTTAAATTTATTTAAATTAACCTGCTCCCCTTTTTTCGTACTTAAACAAAAATTTAATTTCATGCTGACATTGGTATATCTTCCTAAAATATAAGGATCAGGGTACACTAATTTCTGCTGTCCAAATGTTTTAATAGTAATCGCACTTTGGGTTGATCCGATTGTTATTTCATTTATAATAGTTGAAAACATATCGGTTTGCATAAAATCATAAATAAAAAAATTCGACCATTTGTCTTTAAAATTTTTGAACCATATTATATTTCCATCTTTAAAATAAAAGTCTTCGTTATCAACCATATATGTTGAACCTAATGTACCTACAGCAGTCATTAGAATATCACCCTTTGTGGGTTTGCCAAAGTTTTTTACTAAATCGTTATATCGTTCATCAGAAATATAAATTAATTCTGTTATTGCTTCACCAGCCTTTTTTTGAGTTATTTCTTTTCCTCTATAAAAAGGAATACCGGATTTACTATATTCACTCTCAAATATTCTTTTACTAGAAGTTATTTCGCAAATAGTGGAAATTTCTTTTAACTCCCACTCCTTTGGCACCTCCTTTCCCAACTCCTCACACCATTCCATCTCCCCGCCACT
Source organism: Flavobacteriales bacterium (assembly GCA_017302935.1). Lineage (GTDB taxonomy): Bacteria > Bacteroidota > Bacteroidia > Flavobacteriales > Flavobacteriaceae > Flavobacterium. The sequence continues at coordinate 5,227 of JAFLBT010000186.1, forward strand.
GCTCTTATACGGCTGCCCGTTCTCATCCGGAAACTCAAAATCAACAAACCACTGCTTATAAATCGCCTGTGCAGTTTCTTCCAGTTTTTGAATCAACTGGTTGTTGAGACTGATCCGGTTAACAATGGTATTGTATTCTTTTACCAGTTCGCGTTGTTTGTCG
>JAFLBT010000187.1 GCA_017302935.1 Flavobacteriales bacterium
ATAACAGAAAATGTTAGCACAAACGAATCCGTATTCATCCCCCTTTGCAAAGTAAATCCAATAAAAATCCGCGTCCATCCATTCCATCCGCTTCATCCGTGTTCCATTACCTTAATGCCCCTTAATTCCTTAATGGTAAAAATCAAAAGCGAAGCGTCATAAAAAATCCTTAATCGTAATGAGATGTCTCCTACCGTCGACATGACACAGCCGGGGAAGAGAGCAGTTGAAATAACAGAAAATGTCAACACAAACGAATCCATATTCATCCGCCTTTGCGAAGCAAATCCAAAAAATAATCCTTGTGCATCTATTCCATCCATGTCATCCGCGTTCCATTAAAAAAAGAATTTTTTACCGCAGATTAGCAAATTGCCCCATTGCCGAATTGCCGAATTGACACATTACCAAATTGCCACATTAAATTCATACCTTTGCCAAAAAAGAAATCCATGCTCGCACTCGGCATATACCATACCCTCAAAATCGACAGAAGCACCCAAGTGGGATTATTCCTCACCAACGGTACTGACGATGTACTTTTACCCCTAAAATACGTACCCAAAGCCTTTGAAATAGGCGAGGAGCTCACCGTTTTTGTGTATCTTGACCACGAGGAACGCCCGGTGGCCACAACCTTGAAACCGTATATTACGTTAGGAGATTTTGCCTTTTTACGGGTGAATTATACCAATAAGTTCGGGGCGTTTTTAGATTGGGGATTGGAAAAGGATTTGTTCGTTCCCTTCAAAGAACAAGCCCGTGAGATGGAACAAGGAAAACGCTATTTGGTGCATCTGTACTTGGACAAACAAACCAATCGGTTGGTAGCTTCCAGTAAATTAAATCAGTTTTTAAATCAAACGGATGCAACTTTCCAAACCGGAGAAGAAGTACATTTGATTATTTCACACATAACCGACATGGGTGTAAACGTTATCATTAACGGCACCCACAAAGGCTTGGTCTATAAAAATGAAGTCTATCAAGATAAAATACGTCCCGGCGACAAAACCAAGGGCTACATCAAGTTAGTACGTCCAGATGGTAAAATAGATGTGACGTTTACAAAAGTAGGAGTGGAGAGCATTGAAGAGCATGCCCAAACGGTTTTAAACGAATTAAAAGCCAACAGAGGTTTTCTTCGCTTGACAGATGATAGTCATCCGGAAGACATCAAAACGGTACTTCAAATGAGTAAAAAGGCGTTTAAAAAAGCGATCGGAACACTTTACAAACAGCATAAAATAACCATTAAACCGGATGGCATTTATTTGATTGACTAATTTACTCAAGATTGAATCTGTGGGGAAATTTTACTCTAGCATGCACAATAAACCCAAAATATACCTTATACTCAGTATCCTTTCGGTCTTGCTGTTGTTTTTGGCGGTGGTCAAAAGTTTCTACACCATTACCCTTTGGGGTGAATCGATGGATGTCATTTGGGTGCCAACCTTATTGTTGATTTTTACGTTACCTTTTTTAAACATTGTTGAAATCATTAAAAATCCGGACGAAAATAATCTATTGCATTGGTTAGCCTTGGTGTTTAATGTACTGAGCATGTATTTACTACTTCGTCATTTAGGCATTGGTTTGTTGTAAACCTGTCATATTTTTCTATTGCTTTTAAATTTTGATGAATCCTTTTGTATGAATCAATAAAATTATATATTTGTATATACAAATAAGATGCAATTGAACCGATTAACCTTTATAAAAACACTCTTAGGAGGAGCAGGCATGGCAACATTACATCCCTTTTTAAATTGGACTGATGATTTAGCGGAACAAGACGTTCTCATGCCGGTTTTGTTTATTGGTCATGGTTCACCCATGAATGGAATTGAAAACAATTCTTTTTCACAAACGTGGGCTAAGTTTGGTAAAGAGATTCCTCGACCAAAAGCGGTGTTGGTTATTTCCGCCCATTGGTTGACAAAAGGCACGCATGTAACAGCAATGGATAACCCAAAAACGATACACGATTTTGGTGGCTTTCCTAAAGCTCTTTTTGAGGTACAATATCCCGCCAAAGGAAATCCTATTCTTGCCAAAACAACGGCAGAGTTGATTCATTCAACGCATGTGGGTCTTGACCATGATTGGGGACTCGATCACGGCACATGGACCGTAGTGCGACACATGTATCCAAAAGCCGATATTCCGGTCTTACAATTGAGTATTGATTATCATCAACCGGCTGCTTATCACTATGCGTTGGCCAAAGAAATCGTGTCGCTCCGTAAAAAAGGAGTACTGATCATAGGTTCCGGAAACATGGTACACAACCTTCATAAAGTGGCATGGGACAAATTGAATGAACCCAATTATGGGTTTGATTGGGCGATTGAAATGAATGAAGTGTTCAAAAAAAACATTTCGGGAGGAAATCATCAAGCATTAATTGCCTATGAAAAACTTCATAAAGCAGCGTTATTGGCAGTTCCCACACCAGACCATTATTATCCGTTATTGTATACTTTAGGATTGCAATTACCAAAAGATAAAGTTTCTTTTTTTAATGACCAGTTAGTGGGTGGTTCTTTAAATATGACCTCGGTAAAAATGGGTTAAAATCCTTTATTCCTTCTCATCCAATTCAAATGGAAAGTCTCTGAACAAAGCGGTTAATCGCATAGCTCGATACGTTTTTTGAGTGTATTTATTGGATAATGCAATAATGACCACAGTATCTTTTTTCATCGTAATATAAGAAGAAGTATTGCCATGCCACCATCCATTGTGGTAATGCATCGTTTCGCCATTATCAAATTCTTTCATTCGATAGCCTAATCCGTAATTGTTGAAGCCTCTTTTTTCATAGCTGTAGCCTTTCAATGCTTCTTCCAATAAGTCTTTGCGGAGAAATGTTTCAGAATAAGTGGCCAAATCAAATTTTACCATGTCGCGAAGCGAAGCATAAATATTTTTATCACCATAAATCGCGTCAAATTGATCCCAACCATGGTTCACATAATTGGTTTTATATGACTGTGCAACTTGTTTCTTTTGGGTTTCAAAATCAATCACAAAACTATCGTTCATGCCAAGCGGTTCAAAGACATATGATTTCATGGCCTCCGGAAAAGATTGTGTGGTTACTTTTTCAGCAATCAAAGCCAAAATCGCATAGTTCGTATTACAATAATTAAAATTGCGGTTGTCTTTAGAAAGTAAAGGAAACTTATGTTTTTTTAGGTATTGCAATACGTCTTCATTGGTCAATACTTTTCGGCTGTTCCATTTTTTGAAGTACTCACTAAATCGGGAATAATGAGGCAACCCACTTCGATGATTCAATAAAGTTCTTATAGATGTCTGCGTATAAGGAAAATCTGGAAGATAGGTCTGCACTTTTTCATCTAACGCAATTTTGTTTTCCTGCACTAATTTTAAAATTAACGTAGCCGTTAACACTTTGCTCACTGAGGCTAAATGCAAAGCCGATTGAGCATTGATTGGTTTTTTCTCGGCAAAGTTTTCAAATCCTTTATAGTCTTCAAACAGAATTTTACCGTTTTTAGCCACTAATAAAGCACCACTGAAATCAGCTAAACCGATATTTTTTCGATAAAAGGCCTCAATTTTTTGTTGCTTTTGGGTTTTAAATTCTTCTGAAACCGGATTAAATTCTATGGATAAAGGAATAGTAATCAAAAGTGAATCTATTGCCGGCACGGGTTCTTCCTCAGGAATATAATGAGCCAAAAGGGGAGCTTCCTCTTTTTTCTCACAAGAGAAAGCCATATATAAGGTAAGAATTGCAAAAGCAATTTTTAATTTATTCATGCTAATTTGGGTATTCAGTTGTTTGGTAAAAACAAAGCTAACTTTTTTGAACTAAACTACACTCAAATTAATTCAATTTTAGGATTAATTTTCAACAAGTAATTAACAAACTCAGCTTTATCCTTTGGAGAAATGTAAATGTCTTCAAATTTGTCATAATATAAATAAAGACCATTTATGCTTAAAGCCGGTTTCATTAAACTCTTTTGGTACCATCCTTTTTGATGTTCAATTTTGCGAATCTTCATGATGTTAATTTTACCGCGAATAGGTCCGCTATTGTAATAAAGTAGTTCACCTTTGATGACATATTTGGTATCAAATAGCATCCAAAAAAAAGTTATACAAATAGCTGTTAATAGTAAATTAATCCCAATTGCTACGGGTTCTGTACCAATTTCAAACCATAAAAAAAAACTTAAACAAGCTAATGCAGTTCCAAAAACGGTAATCACTATACCGCTAGAGCGACTTACTGCCGAGGGGAATACCATTTCTTCTTGTGTCATAAACCGAGTTGATTAATAGTTTTTTTAGAGAAAGCTTTGCAGTGCACCGTTACGGGGATTCTTATGAATGACTTCACAACAGTATAGTAAATAAACTTTTTCATAAAAATTATAACGTTAATAATTGAAAGGAATCGGTAAGTTGATACAAGAGTGTGCGACCTTGCAATTCTGTCTCGCTGAACACCATCATTGCATACATCTTATTGTTTTGAAGTAAAGTATATACTTGTGCATAATAATTCCCCACTTTATCTACTGAACGCATGGCAAGTAAAGTTTTGTATTCCTCAAAAATTTCTGAAACCAACGTTACCTGCAATCCCATTTGACCGGCAAAATTATTCACACTGCCGTTTTTAGAGTTCTTTAATATTTTTTTGTTCACCTCCATATTGGCAGTTAGGTTTACACCTTCCGGATAGGTTGCTTCTGTCATTAACAGCATCGCACCTTCGTGCATCAATTGATAGGTTTTTACATGTGTGTCGCCCGCTTCGGTAACAATATCCTGTTCTGCTTCTTGTGGTTGTGCCGGAAAAGTAATTTCAAATGTAGTAGTTTTAATGGTTTGTGTGAAACCGTAAAAACTTAACAATAAGAGAATTAGTGTATAAAGTGATTTTTTCATGTTACTACCTATGGTTTTAAAAAGTTAAAAATAGTATTTTTACGGTAAATTTTGAAGCTTATGAAAGAAATTAATTGGCAAACCGCCAGAGAATTTGAAGATATTACGTATAAAAAATGTAACGGTGTAGCCCGTATCGCTTTTAATCGTCCGGAAGTTAGAAACGCTTTTCGTCCGAAAACTACAGCTGAATTGTACCAAGCTTTTTATGATGCTCAGGAAGATATTTCCATTGGAGTTGTATTGCTTTCCGCTGAAGGACCTTCGCCAAAAGATGGTGTGTATTCCTTTTGTAGCGGTGGCGACCACCCGTATTTTTCTGCCAGTGTTTTTACTTTTTTGAGGTAAAAAGGCGGGTATTTCAGGCAGCCCGACGAGCCGGATTCTCCTTCAAACAGGATGGCGGCGAT
>JAFLBT010000188.1 GCA_017302935.1 Flavobacteriales bacterium
ATGTGCTATCAAAGAAGACTTAGGATAGCTGGGGGAAGTCACAGACATTCGCAGAGCTGTGCTATCAAAGAAGACTTAGGATAGCTGAGGGAATGTTAATTTGCTGCGAGGTCGGGAGACCATCGCAGAGCAGCGTGCCATTGAGTAGACTTCGGGTAGCGGGGCTGGGTGCCATTGATTAGACTTCGGGCAGCTGGTAGACTTCGGGCAGCTTGGTTACCGCTGTTATAAGCCGTTTTATTTTAGAATCGAATACTTTAAGTTTTTTTTCAAACTATATTTTTCCATTAAATCTTTAATCATTTCATAATACCATGGTTCTGAATAGGGGCTTAATATGACTTCATCAATTAGAAAATCTAGGTTTACTTTTAAATTCATTCCATTCTTATTTTTTTCAGAATCCCAATCATAATCAAATTTATCTTTTGTGTCAACTTGATAAATCAAACGAATTTCTTCTTCAAATGAGTATGCTTTATGTTTGTGAATAATTGGGGAATTAAGATTGCCAGGATTCTCTATATAATCAGTTTCGTGATTTATATATTTAATTTCAGTTAGTTGAATTATTTCCGAAGTATTTTCAAAGGCTTTGTGCAATTTTTCAATTGATGAAGTTATTATAATTCCTTTATTCATATTAGAATAGATTTTCCACATTGCATATGATTCTACAGTAAATTTATTCCAACATGAAACGCAGCAAAGCTTTTTAAATCTTTCTTCCATTTCTTTTCGTTCGAGAACATCTTTTTTAATTGATTCTTCAATATTTTCAGATTTTAATTCACCTAACTCGTATAACTCTCGATAAAAAGCTTCTTGTATTTTTAAGTTTGGTTTTGGAGATGTTCCCTCAAATTTGTCCTCAAGTTTATCAATTCTACAAAAGAAGATACTTTCGTTTTGGAGAATTGATAAAAACTTCACAATATCAAGATACCTAACAACTTTGTAGTTATTATTAACATCATGAATTGGAGCAGTTTGGCTGTTCGGTTTTTGTATTGGCATATTTATATATTTCTCAAATCTATTTTATGTTTTTACTCTTCATTTATCTTGAAATCTAAAATTCTAATTTTAACGATATAACCTTTTCTTCCATGAATTTCAGTATCGTGACTAAAATCAATTGTTTTAGCTAAAAAAGGTTTTATTTCTTTTGGCTTATCATGGTCATAGCCGTAACCGTTTATATATGTGTTTTCATTATAGTCAACAATTGTTCCTGTATTATCATAAACTAAAATCAATGCTCTTACATTACTTATGGAAGTAGGGAGATTGTTTTTAATTGAAAATGAAACCATTTGTGGTGCACAATCATCAAAACAAGGAATAATGTTTCTAATTGTTACTCCATCTTTAATATTTGGTTTTATAGATGTGTTTTTTATTGATTTTAATGGTTTTTTTATAGTAGAAATTGGTGTTAGAGATATTTGATTATTAATTAATTTAAGCAAATATTTTATCGGTATTGCAAAGTTTAAATTTTGACCTTCGCTGTAACTAGCAAAAGCGACTCCAACTACTTTTCCATTAATATTCAATACTGGACCACCACTACTTCCTGGAGAAATGGGAGCTGTAATTTGGAGAACTTGGTTGCTGTCAAATTTACGAATACCGCTTATTATACCTTCAGTAAATGTTCCGTTAAATCCTTTTGGATTACCCACAGTAAATATTTTTTCTCCAATTTGAGGAGCTTCTTCTTCTCCTAATTCTAATCTTTTTTGGTTTAAACCAGATGCTTTTAAAATTACCAAATCATTTGTTTTATCTATTGCTAAATATCCTTCTATTTTAATTTTTTTTTCTTGTCCATTTACTAATATATATGCAGACGAACATCCTTCAACAACATGTACATTAGTTACTATTAATTCATCATCAATGATAAAGCCAGAACCAAAACCCAAAGGCTGTAAAGAATTGTCTAATGCTACTATTGAAACAGTAGATTGAATTGTGTTTTTTGCAATTTCTGTTGTGGATTGACTTGTTACAATCAAAGGAAATAATAAAGAGGAAATAAATAATAGTAATTGTTTCATAAATAATTTTTAATAAATAAATTTAATCTCGGTTTCAGTTCGTGCATAAATGGCATATAACTAGTAAATATCCGCAAGTTTATGTAACTTTTTTCAATTTTTATCAGAAAAAAAACTGATTGTACAATTCTAATTCTGTGCTGTGGTATTTTTTATAAAGATATTCCATCCCCACCAAACATTTTTACGGATTCCCGTAAAGCACTAAAATAAATAAATAGGAGTATCCTTGCCACTCGGCAAATTTGTTTTTGGAAATACTAAGATAACAAAAAAGTAATTTGTGCTTACAAAAAGGTAACTTTTTTAAAAATTCACTTTCACAAACGCATTCGGGGTCAGTTCTAATGAATAGGTGTTTACTTCTTCAATGGCTGTATTGCCGGGGTTAATACGGTAAAAACGATTGATCGTGTTGCGTTGGTTCAAGAGGTTCAACACCGAAACACCCAAAAAGAGGTTGGTTTTTTTACCCAACGCCACCGCATACGAGGAGGAAAAATTCACTTGAAAATAATCGTCCAGGTTTTCAGCATTCGGTAAACTGTAGGCAATCGACGGGTTGTCCGGAGTAGGAAAGATAGGGGTATTGCTCAACGGAATCGTGTTGGGTCGCCCGGTAAACCATTTACCACCCAACGCCAATTTGAGTTTTTTCCATTGATAAGTAGCTCCCAACGCTAGGCTGTGATTCACTTCAAAATTGTTGGCAAACTGCGGTGGAATGTAGCCTTCAAACGTATAATCGTTGTTGTTAAAGCTGTAGTTAAACCAGCCTGTAAATTGGTCAATCTGTTTTTGAAGGAGCACTTCCACGCCATAAACTTCGTATTGTCCAATCACTTTTACAAACTCCAACTGGTTCTGAAAACCTTGTCCGGCACTAGTGATGCCTTCTACTTTTTTATAAAACACTTCAGGGTGAATGAGCCAATTGTTCTTACGAAACACCATACCAACCGACGCTTGATTGCTCTTTTGAATCGGGATGGTTGCATTGTTGGCCAACACCCAACGGCGTTTTTCTACGCCTAAAAAGTCTTGTTGTAAATCGATAATTTGCGAAGCGGTTTGGTTTTTTTGCTCCGCTGCAACTTCCACTTTTAAATGGTCGGAAAGAGCATAATTCAGATGCAAACGCGGTTCAATCAACGTCATCGACCATTTGTCGAAATAGTTACCACGAACGCCTAATTTAGCATACAGTTTTTGGTTGGGCGATTGGTATTCTATTTCCGCAATTAACGCGTGACTCATCAAGACTTCTTTCACCGTTCGGGTAAATTGAGGAACGTTCACATCATCAAAACTTCTGATTCCGATTTCATTGAACTGATAGCCATTGTGCAACGTGAGGTTTTGATTTAATTTGTGACTGTTTCGCAAACGAAAACCATTGTCTAAAATCGTGTTTTCCTGCACCAATACCTGATTGTCTTCTACCGACTCGTTTCTGCCCTCTAACTCATAGTAGGAACTGTACACACTGATTTCGGTTTCGTTTTTGTCGTTCCATTTGGTTTTCCACGTAAGGTTTCCGCCAAAAGTGTTTTGGTTCAACTTGCTGTTTTTGGAAATCAATTGCGAGTTGGCCAACGTACTTTCCGTAAAGGTCAAGGCATTGGAAATGGCAATTCCATCAATGAATAATTCACTTTTTTTTCCTATTTTTTGTTGGAATTGAACGGTAAAATCATAAAAGTAAAAATCTTCTTCGCTTTCGTAATTCACGTCTTGATTGTTGGTTACATCAATCACTTCGGTGTTTTGAAAAATACGGTTAAAGTAATTGGTATACGTCGGCGAATTAAAAACATCCGTGAACGATCTTCGAGCGGCAATTTCAATGCTGTTGTTTTTTCCGGTTTTCATGCGGGAGGCAAATTCGGCATTCAGCAAGTTCATCCCTAATGTTGAGGTGTTTTCTTCGGTAGAATTGCGAGAAGAAATATCAATCACACTCGACACACTTTCGCCATAAAAAGCAGAGCTGCCGTTCTTCGAAATTTGAATGGTATGAGCCAGATTAGGATTTAATGCAGAGATTAACCCAAAAAAGTGTCCGGTTTGATAGAGTCGAATCCCGTTCCAAAGGAATAAATTTTGGTCGTGGGTGCCGCCACGCACATTGATATTGGCAATGGTTTCATCGGCACTAATGATGCCCGGGATTTGCTGCATGGTTTGCAACACATCCGGTTCCACCAATCCGGGAAGGATTCCGAATTTCTTGGGTTTGATTTCAAAGGTTCCATTTGTTTTTTTGCGAATACCTACCGTCAAATAGGCATCGGCAACCACTTCTTCCAGCTCCTGAATGGCGTATTGCAAAAGAAATGTGGGACAATTTTCCACATACAAATCGTTTATCAAAACCGATTGTGCTTGGTAATTCACATGACTGATTTCAATTGGGTTGGGCGAAACCACCGGCAGTTGAAAAAAGCCTTTTTCGTCGGACAACACAAACGTATTGGTGCCGGAAATGCGAATCGTTGCATTGTAAATCGGTACTTTAGAATCTTTATCTAACAAATATCCACAAAGCGGTTTGTCAAGTTTTTTATTGTTGGAAATGGTAATCAATCGGTCGCTTACAAACTTAAAACGAAGGGTTGTTTTACTTTGGATAAAGTCGATTTTTTCTTCTAAGGTTTTTTTTAAAGCCGGAGAAGGAAGTGTATACACTACAATTTCGTCTTCAATATAGTTAAAAGTGACTTGGTGTTTTATTTCTATTTCGCGTAAAATTTCTTTTAAAGGCATAGTGGATCCGAGCTCCTGACCGGAAAGGTCAAAAAACCATAAGAAAAGCAATATTAGGGCTATTCCCCCTTTTTTAAACTTCATTCACTATTCTAATCGATAGGTTGAATCATTTATTTTCGTCATTTTTAAATGATATGTGGTCGCAACAATTTCAAGAGCAACGTCAAGGTTATTCATCGGAATGGTTCCGGTAAATCGTTGTGGAGTTGCTTTTCCTTTCATTTGAATATCGATGTTGTATTGACGCATCATTTCTTCCAAAATAGCCGGAAGTTGAGCGGCAGTAAACGCCACTTGTTTTGAAAGCCAGTCCGGTTCGGTTTGTGCGGTTTGGTCTGCCACCAGTTGTTGACCGTCTTCAAATGAAACCGTCATTCCTTGCGTCAAAAGGAGTTGAGTGTTTTGATAGTTTACTTGTACTTTTCCTTCAAAACAGGTTACATCCAAGCGATTGTTTCGGTTTTTTACATTGAATTGGGTTCCCAATACGGTCA
>JAFLBT010000189.1 GCA_017302935.1 Flavobacteriales bacterium
GAAAGAATGGCGTTTGCGCTACTTTTAAGGGAGTTGGTGCATATTGTAATGTAAGAAAAGACAATTATCATTAATTTTGACCCATGATTACATTTCTTAAAAAATACAAAGCCTTTATATATGGATTGTTAATCCATCGGATACTAGTATTTATTTTATTACACTTTGATTTTATTCATATTGACAATTCATCAGTATTAGCAAACACACTGAGTTTTATTTTTAGTTGGTTACTAATCTCATTGCCTATTCATTATTTTTCGTTTTTAAAACAACATAAAGGCACTAGTCTAAAGTTAATTACCCTGATTATTATTATTTTAGTCATCCTTATAAATGATGTGAATTCCAAAATAGTGGACAATCCAATAACTTTTATAGGATTAGTTGGTGTTGGATTATTCTTTTTTTCCATTATAGCACCTTCGTATTTTAAGAAATATGCATTAGTTATAATTAGCTTTTATGTCTTGGCTTTAGGTTATTTTTATTATATACGAGTTTATATTGATGATATAAATAGTTACTTACAGCAAGAAAAAGAGATTAAAATCATCTTGACAGTTCCCTTTTTTGTGTTACTTTTAATTTGGTTTTACCAGCAATGGAAATGGTTAAAAACCGTAGAATCAAAAAAAGCTAAAGCAGAATTATCGTTATTGAAAAGTCAAATTAATCCACACTTTTTTTTCAATACTTTAAATAATCTATATGGTTTAATAATGGAGAAATCAGATGATGCCCCAAGTGTTGTTTTAAAACTATCTGACATCATGCGTTATACCATTTATATGGGAAAAGAAGATGTTGTGTCGTTAAAGGATGAAATAGAATATTTAAAGAATTACATTGAATTGCATAAACTACGATATCAAAAAAGGGTGGATATTGTTTTTAATCATTCTCAGGACTTGAATTATCAAATTGCCCCATTGCTATTCATTATTCCTTTAGAAAACGCATTTAAGCATGGCGTAGAACGCTTAACAGAGAATGCTTATGTTTATATTAATATGAATATTGATAAAGGTATAATCCATTTTGATATTGAAAATAACTTTGAAGAACGAGAATCTAATGAGACTGTAGGTATTGGAATTGACAATTTAAAACAGCGTTTAAAATTATTATATCCTGATAAACACAAAATTCAAATTGAAGTTAAAGATGCTATATATAAATTAACGCTTAAAATAGACACAATATGATTCACTATTTAATTATTGATGATGAGCCTATTGCACATCGCATTATTGAAAACTATTGCGAAAATTTTCAACATTTAGAAAAGAAAGGAAATTGCTATAATGCCTTTGAAGCCATGCAGTTTTTAAATGAAAATGATGTCGACTTGTTGTTTTTGGATATTAACATGCCCAAGCTATCTGGTTTCGATTTTTTAAAAACACTGCCCAATCCACCTAAAATAATAGTCACCACAGCCTACAAAGAATTTGCTTTAGAAGGTTATGAACTTAATATTTCTGATTATTTGCTGAAACCATTTAGCTTTGAACGCTTTATAAAAGCGATTAACAAGACAATTGATAGTACTCAAAATAAGAAAAGCATAGCTGCATTGCCAACTACTGAAACGGAACCAAAAGCTAGTAGTTTTTTCTTAAAAGGTGATAAGAAACATCATCAAATTCATTTTGAAGATTTATTATTTATAGAAGCTTACGGACATTTTATCAAAGTGTATTTAAAGAATGATATGATTGTTAGTCCTCAAAAAATTTCAGATTTTGAAAAGTTGCTCCCAAAATTAGATTTTATAAGAACTCATAAATCCTTTATTGTTGCTAAAAATAAAATTAAGCAAATAGAAGGCAATAGAATCTTAATTGATGTGCATAAAATACCAATTGGACAAACCTATAAAGAAAATATTAATAAACTTTTATAGTATTGTTGTGCTATTCGCTGTAAAGTTATAAACGTATTAAGGCAAGGAGGCACATGAGTTAATGAAGACGAGGCAATTATTATTCTGGATTTTCTATATCTGTTGGCCAGTACTTTCAAGAAAGATGATATCAAAGATGGATGAGGTGAATGAATGGTCAGGGAGATTTCGAAGTAGAAACAATTTGTTGCAAATTATATATTTATAACTTGATTTAAAGTTAGCTAATGAAACTTCATCCTTTGTATTCTAACCGCATTTAATATTGCTAACAAAGCTACACCAACATCAGCAAAAACAGCTTCCCACATTGTGGCTAAACCACCTGCACCAAGTATTAAAACTATTGCCTTAACACTAAATGCTAAAATGATATTTTGCCAAACAATTTTCTTGGTTTGTTTGCCAATATTTATAGCCATTGGAATTTTACTTGGTTTATCATCTTGTATCACAACATCGGCAGTTTCTATAGTGGCATCGCTTCCTAAACCACCCATTGCAATACCAACATTACTTAAAGCAACTACAGGAGCATCGTTTACACCATCACCAACAAAAGCAACTGTTTCGTTTTTTGTAATGATTTCTTTGACTTTATTTACTTTATCTTCAGGTAATAAATCACCGAAAGCATTAGTAATTCCGAGTTTTTGAGCTACAAATTGCACCACTGTTTTTTTATCGCCACTTAGCATTGTGGTTTTTACTCCCATCGCTTTTAATTTATCAATAGTGATTTGTGCATCTTCTTTGATACTATCTGCAATGGTTAAATATCCAACAAATTTTTTATTGTAAGCTACAGCAATTAATGTATAAACGATACTTGATGGATCGATATCATACGAAATAAAGAATTTATCCATTAGTTTGAAATTACCCACTAATAATTCTTTACCATTTACATTGGCTTTTAATCCGTGTCCTGATATTTCTTCTACATTTTTTAGTTCAATTGTACTATCAATTTTCCCAACATATTGATGAATGGCAGTTGCAACTGGATGTGTACTTTGGCTTTCGATAGCATTTACTAATTGCAGAATTTCATCTTTGTTAAAATCGGCATTAAAAACAACTTCTTGCACTTTAAAAACGCCTTCAGTCATCGTTCCTGTTTTATCCATCACAACGTTTTGAATGGTAGCCATTACATCGAGAAAATTACTTCCTTTGAAAAGAATTCCGTTTTTAGAAGCTGCTCCAATTCCGCCAAAATAACCTAAAGGAATACTTATAACTAATGCACAAGGACACGAAATAACTAAGAAAACTAAAGCTCGATACAACCAATCTCTAAATTGGTAATTTTCTACAAATAACATCGGTACAACACATATTGCAATGGCTAAAGCAACTACAATTGGTGTATATATTTTTGCAAACTTTCTGATAAATAATTCGGTTGGTGCTTTTTTGGCAGTAGCATCTTGTACCATTTCTAGTATTTTTGACAGTTTACTATCTGTGTAAGCAACAGTAACTTTTACTTGACAAACCGAATTTAAGTTTATCATTCCTGCTAAAACAGTTTCTCCTTTTTCTTTGGTGTCTGGCTTACTTTCTCCTGTTAATGCAGCTGTATTGAAAGAAGCAGTATCAGAAAGTAATTCGCCATCTAAACCTAATTTTTCGCCTGCTTTTAGTTGAATAATATCACCAATTTTAGCATTTGCTGCTTTGATTGTTTTGGCAACATTGTTTTCGAGAATAGTTACTTCTTCTGGTCTTTGGTCGAGTAATGTTTTGATGTTTGCTTTTGCTCGTTGAACTGCCAATGTTTGGAATATTTCTCCAATGGCATAAAATAGCATAACTGCTACACCTTCTGGAAATTCGGCAATTGCAAAAGCACCAATTGTAGCAATACTCATTAATAGAAACTCTGAAAACACATCACCTTTTCTAATACTTTCAAAAGCTTCTTTAACAACTGGAAAACCTACCGGTATGTAGGCTAAAATATACCAACCAATTCTAACATAACCTGTAAACCAAGATTGCGGAAAATAGTTATCCAACCCAATGGCAACCATTAATAAAACGAAACTTATTATCGCTGGTAAGAACATTTGAAATGTAGATTTTTCTTCGTTTGAATGATTGTGGTCGTGTCCATCATCATCAGAATGATCTTCGGTTTTTTTATTTATTTTTTCTTCTAACGAACAACAAATTTGTTTTCCTTGTTTGTCATAAATGTGTTGATGTTCCATGCTATAAAAATTATGCGTTCAACTTTAAAATTTCTTGAATATCTTTGGGTATTTCCATTGTTCTTAAAGGTGGTACATTTGCACCACCTGTATTACCTACTGGAATATGACCAACGAATGATTTTACACCACCTACCAATAATCTTGGGATTTGACCAACCACTTCTTTAGTACTTTTTATTTTAATACCAAATTGTAACATTTTCCAGTGAACAAAGGAATGCTCATAAGGATATTTTTGCCCAATAATGTGTGCTCTCTCTAAATGAAGCCAAGCATTTTGCAAATTATCTTGCTTTAAATTGTCCTTAACCATTTCTAACTCTTTTTGATAAAAAGGAATTAGTTTATTTGGCATTTTAATATAAAACTTCATACTTATGCCTTACAACAACCGTCTAAACTTTCATAAGCTTTTGGATCTGCTTTGACTTCATCTGCATCATAACCCATTTTTGAAATAGCTTCTTTAATTGTTTGAAGGTTTGTTTTTTTTGAGTTGTAATAGATTGTTAAAGTCATTGCTTTATCATCTAACTCATACATTTTTACACCTTTAATTTTCAATATTTCTTTATCAAATTTTTGCCCACACGTTTCACATTCTTTACAATGGTCGCAATGTAAAAAGGTTTTGATTACCGCTTTTTGGGTTGTTTTTTGAGCTGAAACAAAATTTGAAAAGAAAAATAATGATACAACTAATACGATTGATTTTAATACTGAATTTCTCATGGTTTATTTATTTTTAGATTAATGATTATGATTATGTCCATCGTGATTCTCTTTTGAATGATCATGACCTTCGTGGTTTTCAGCTTTCGCTTCTATTAATTCCATTTTACAAACAGGACAAGTTCCTTTTTCATCGTATGTTTTTCCTTTTTCACAATCCATTGGACATTCATAAGCAACTTTATGCTCTTTACCCTCTTTATGATTATGTCCTTCGTGTTCTGTTGCTGTTTTTGTAGTTTCTTCTTTTTTATTACAAGAAACCGTTGTGCCTAAAGCAATGGCAAGTGCCATAATTAAAATTGATTTTTTCATTTGTTAATTGAATTTAGATTATAATTTAAATTAATAATTTTTAATGTTCTTGACCACCACCACCTTCATTTTTAATCAAATGGGTGCCGGTGCGCACGGTGCATGCCGGCCC
>JAFLBT010000019.1 GCA_017302935.1 Flavobacteriales bacterium
CGGTATTTTACCAATTTCACCGTGTCTTTTATTAACGTAAGGGTTTTTAATCCCAAGAAGTCCATTTTTAACAAGCCGGCACTTTCTGCAACCGAGTTATCAAATTGTGTTACATACAATTCAGAATCTTTAGCAGTTGTCACCGGAACAAAATTGGTGATGTCATCCGGTGTGATGATTACTCCACACGCATGAATCCCCGTATTTCGCAGTGAACCCTCCAATACTTTAGCTTGTTGAATGGTTTCTCCTGCCAAATCACCTTCATGAGCAATGGCAATTAATTCCTTTACTCTATCAAACTCATCCGAACGCAAGGCTTTTTTAACTTCTTCTTCCTTTTCAGATATAAATCGGGCTAAATTCCATTTTGATGGCATCATGTTTGGAATTAGCTTAGCAATTCTGTCCGCTTCAAAAAGGGGTAAATCCAATACGCGAGCCGTATCTCGAATGGCAGATTTTGTCGCCATTTTACCATAAGTAATGATTTGAGCTACTTGATCTTTTCCATATTTGTCGATTACATATTGCATTACTTTTCCACGTCCTTCATCATCAAAATCAATATCAATATCCGGCATAGAAACCCGATCCGGATTCAAGAATCGCTCAAAAAGTAAATCGTATTTTATCGGGTCAATATTGGTAATTCCTAAACAATACGCCACCGCTGAACCTGCTGCCGAACCACGACCCGGACCAACCGAAACGCCCATTTTTCTCGCTTCAGCAATAAAATCTTGCACAATCAAAAAATAGCCCGGATAACCTGAATTGGAAATGGTTAACAATTCGAAATCTAATCGCTCTTGAATTTCGGGTGTAATTTCACCATACCGCTTCTTCGCTCCTTCAATAGTTAAATGTCGTAAATAAGCATTTTCACCCCGAACACCACCATCTATATCTTCCGGGTTTAAAAATTCGTCCGGAATGGCAAATTTTGGCAATAATACATCTCGATATAAAGAATAGGTTTCTACTTTATCAATGATTTCCTGTATCGAAATAATGGCTTCGGGCAAATCAGCAAATAGTTTTTTCATTTCGTCTTCCGATTTGAAATAATATTCCTGATTGGGTAAACCATATCGATAGCCTCGACCTCGACCAATTGGTGTGGCTTGTTTTTCACCATCTTTTACACACAACAAAATGTCATGTGCATTAGCATCCTCTTTATTTAGGTAATAGGTATTGTTTGTAGCCACTAATTTAACCTGATGCTTTTGTGAAAATTCAATCAAGGTTTTGTTCACCCGATTTTCATCATCTTGATTATGACGCATGATTTCGAGGTAAAAATCATCCCCAAATTGTTCTTTCCACCATAGCAAAGCTTCTTCGGCTTGGTTTTCGCCGATATTTAAAATTTTACTTGAAATTTCACCATATAAATTTCCGGAAAGTACAATTACATCTTCTTTGTATTGTTCAACTATTGCCCTATCAATTCTTGGCACATAATAAAACCCATCGATGTAAGCAATTGAAGCCATTTTAGCTAAATTATGATAGCCTTTTTTATTTTTAGCCAAGAACACAACTTGATACCCGTTGTCTTTTTTGGTTTTGTCTTTATGGTTGTCACAAATGTAAAATTCGCAACCTACAATCGGTTTAATTTCAGCATCTTCCGGTTCTTCGCCATTGGCAACAGCCGCATCAATTTTCGCTTTTACTGCTTTATTATGGTTCATCACAGCACTCACAAAGTGAAAAGCACCCATCATGTTTCCTGAATCGGTCATGGCAACCGCCGTCATTTTATTTTTGGCTGTAGCAGAAACCAGTGCCGGAATCGCAATTGTAGATTGTAAAACAGAAAATTGTGTATGGTTGTGAAGGTGAGCAAACTTTGCGTGTTTAAAATCTCTTTTTTCTTCGGCCGAAATGGTTGTTTGAACCGTTTCGTTTTCAATTTTTTGAAGCTTCTTTAAGATTTGCTCAGACGCTTCTTTAAGATTGATGTGTTTTAATCCAATTAATTGAATTGCCCTCGGATTTTTAAACTGAAAATCTTCAAAATATTCCGGTTCAACATCGAGTTCCTCTTTGGTAAAAACTTCGGTTCGAATCAATTCTAAAAAACATCTTGTTGTGGCTTCAACATCGGCAGTGGCGTTGTGAGCTTCCGCAAAAGGTTCATTAAAAAGATATTGATGTAATTCAGTAAGGGTGGGTAATTTGAATTTTCCACCTCTACCACCCGGAAGTTTTAATAGGGAAGCGGTAACTTCGGTACATGTATCCAAAATCGGCATTTTTGACATGGGTGAATCGATTCCCATTCTAAAAAATTCACATCCTAAAATATTGACATCAAACCCAACATTTTGTCCAACAATGAATTTTGCTTTTGACAATGCTATATTGAATTTCTCCAACATTTCTTTGAGCTGAATCCCATTTTGTTGAGCCAATTCGGTAGAAATCCCGTGAATTCTTTCTGCGTCATACGGAATGTTGAATCCATCCGGTTGAATCAAATAATCTTGATGCTCAATAAGGTTTCCCATTTCGTCATGCAACTGCCATGCAATTTGAATACATCGCGGCCAGTTGTCGGTATCTGAAATGGGTGCTGCCCAACTTTTGGGCAAACCGGTAGTTTCGGTATCAAAGATTAAAAACATACGAGAGTGATTAGTGATGGGTCCTTAGTGAATAGTCCTTAGTGATGAGTTAAAACCTATCCATAATTACCTTTTCAAAAATACATTTTACGGAATAGATTTTCAATTTAAGTTATTAACAAAGCACAAAAAACCCATCTTATTTTCACAAGATGGGTTTTGAATTTTATCAAGAAAAAATACTAGTATCTTCCTCCTCCACGGCTGTTTCCACCACCGTTGTAGCCACCGCCACCACGATTGTTTCCACCACCGTAACCACCACCTGAGCGGTTGTTATTGAAACTTCTTCTTTCACCTTCTGGTTTTGGTTCAGATTTGTTTACAACGATAGCACGACCTTGTACGGTAGCTCCGTTTAACTCATCAATTGCCTTTTGACCTTCGTCATCGTTTGGCATTTCAACAAAACCAAATCCTTTACTTCTTCCTGTAAATTTATCGGTTACAACTTTAACAGAGTCAACTGTTCCATAAGCCTCGAAAGACTCTCTTAAATCTGCTTCCTCAATACTCCAAGGAAGGCTTCCTACAAAAATGTTCATAAAAAAATATATTATTTCAACAAAGGTAATCTATTAAAATGGCAATCTACTTACTTTTTTAAATTAATTTCATAATAAGCTGAAAATAAATAAAAAAGCCGTTCCAAATCATGAAACGGCTTACTCTATTTTATTGAAAAAAATTTAATCTCCTGGCACCACTCTAACCGGTACTTTGTAGAAAACTCCTTGATTAAAGTTCAAAATTTCACCACCTATAGGATTATTCAACACGTTATAAGCATTGAAACGAAAATTACCTGAAATGGTTTTGTTTACATCATCATATTCTGTAATTTCAATTTGACCATCTCCTTGAAAATCATCTTCAGTAGTAACACCCGTTTGATAAAATAAAGATATATCATCTTCATAATCAAACAAAAACGAAGCGGTTCTGTTCATGTTTTGACCCAACACATAAACTCCTTTATTTTTTGACGGTACTTTTAATGTCATCGTTTGCAATCTTGCTTTTGCCGTAATTACTAATGACCCATTTGGAAATAATTCAGCTTTCGAATCAATAGCTCTCCAAAACACATTTTCTAATCGTCCTTGAACGGATGGATTATTGGTTTTAATATCTTCTTCACAAGAAGTCATCAAAACAGCTGTAAACAGAATAAGAAAAATCTTTTTCATTTGTATCTAATTAATAAAAGACAAAAATAGATTTTAAATCGAATATGCAAACTACTTTTTTTGTTAAAAACCAATTCATTAGACCTGTAGTGTATTTTTTTTATAAAAAACAAGCAAAGTATTTTCCTTTTCAAAAAAATCACTACATTTGCACCCTTAATTAACAGAGGTCGAGTACCTCACAATTTAATCATACGATTATGCCAGTAAAAATTAGATTACAAAGACACGGTAAAAAAGGAAAACCTTTTTTCTGGATTGTGGCTGCTGATTCAAGAGCCAAAAGAGATGGTAAATTCTTAGACAAAATCGGAACTTACAATCCAAACACTAACCCTGCTACTATTGATTTAAACTTGGACAGTGCTGTTCAATGGTTACACAATGGAGCTCAACCAACAGATACTGCAAGAGCAATTCTTTCTTATAAAGGTGCTTTGTTGAAACATCACTTGGACGGAGGCGTTAGAAAAGGTGCTTTAACACAAGAACAAGCAGATGCTAAATTAGCCGCTTGGTTAGAAGAAAAAGCAAATAAAGTTTCTTCTAAAAAAGAAGGTTTATCAAAAGCTCAAGAAAAAGCAAAAGCAGAAGCATTAAAAGCTGAAAAAGCGGCTAATGAAAAACGTATTGCTGCATTAGCTGAAGCAGAAGCTGCAAAAGTAGTGGAAGAAACTGCTGAGGAAGTTGCTGAAGAAGCTAGTGAAGTTGTTGCAGAAGAAGCTCCGGCTGCTGAAGAAACCAACGAACAAACAGAAGCTTAATTTTTAGCGATAATGCGTAAAGAAGAATGTTTCTATCTTGGCAAAATCGCTAAAAAGTTTAGTTACAAGGGTGAAGTTTTAGTCTATTTAGACACAGACGAACCTGAATTATATGAAAATATGGAATCAGTTTTTGTTGAAATAAACAAAAATCTGGTTCCATTTTTTATTGAAAATAGTGCTTTACACAAAAATGAATTTCTCCGTGTAAAGTTTGAAGATATTGACAACGAAGAACAAGCAGATGAAATTTTAGGCTGTGAGCTTTATCTTCCTCTTTCTTTTTTACCAAAATTAGAAGGAAATCAATTTTATTACCACGAAGTAATTGGATTTGAAATTGAAGATCAACGACTTGGAATAGTGGGAAAAATTGTTTCTGTAAATGATTCAACCGCTCAACCGCTTTTTGAAGTACTCAATGGAACGGTTGAAATTTTAATTCCGATGATTGATCAGTTCTTGGTAAAAATTGACCGTGAAAACAAGAGGGTAATTATGAATTTGCCGGAAGGTTTAGTGGAAATGTATCTTTAAACATAAGTTTTTAAACCATAACAACAACTTTAAACCATTAAGAAATTAAGAAAATTAAGGCAAAGCTTAATGAAACTTAATTTCTTAATGGTTTAAAATTTTAAAGAATGTCAATTTTTAAATTCAAAATGTTTGCTATTCAACAAGACCGATGTGCTATGAAAGTGGGCACCGATAGCGTGTTGTTAGGTGCTTGGTGTCCCATTGATAATCATCCCTTCTCAGTATTAGATATTGGTGCCGGAACCGGAATTTTATCTTTAATGATTGCCCAACGGAGCCATGCCGAGCAAATTGATGCACTAGAAATAGATGAAGATGCCCACGAACAATGTGTTGAAAATTTTGAAAATTCACCTTGGGGCGATAGACTGTTTTGTTTTCACGCCGGTTTGGATGAGTTTGTGGAAGAACCGGAGGATGAGTACGATTTGATTATTTCTAATCCTCCTTTTTACTCCGAAGATTATAAAACCGAAAATTCATCACGTGATTTAGCCCGATTTCAAGACGCAATGCCTTTTGAAGAATTGGTTGAAGCCGCTGACTTACTCCTTTCCGAAAACGGAATCTTTGCCGTTATCATTCCTTACAAAGAAGAAGAAAAATTCATCGGATTATGTGCAGAGGTTGAACTTTTTCCTGTAAAAGTAACTCGCGTTAAAGGGACTCCCAACACCGAAATTAAACGGAGTTTATTGGCTTTTAAACGCTATGAATTGCCCGTTTTAGAAGCAGATGAACTAGTTATTGAAATCAATCGTCATGATTATACCGATGCTTACATCGAGTTGACAAAAGATTTTTATTTGAAGATGTAAGTTTGTTTTCTTAAAAATATAACAATCGTTCATTGATTTGTTACATTTCTTTATTTACTTTTGCAATCGTTATAGTAGTTTGAAGGATTAACTGCTATTCACTAATCATTAATCACATAAAAATGAAACCAGATTTATTCCAATCACCTGATTATTATTTACTTGACGATTTGTTAACCGATGAACACAAGTTGGTGCGTGATGCCGCTCGTGCATGGGTAAAAAGAGAAGTTTCTCCAATTATCGAAGACTATGCTCAACGTGCAGAATTTCCCAATCAAATCATTAAAGGATTAGGTGAAATTGGTGGATTTGGTCCGTATATTCCAGAAGAATATGGCGGTGCCGGTTTAGACCAAATTTCATATGGTTTAATCATGCAAGAAATTGAAAGAGGTGATTCTGGAGTTCGCTCTACTTCATCTGTTCAATCCTCTTTGGTGATGTATCCAATTTGGAAATTTGGCAATGAAGAGCAACGCATGAAATACTTGCCTAAATTGGCTACCGGTGAATTTATGGGTTGTTTCGGGTTAACCGAGCCGGATTACGGTTCAAACCCAAGTGGCATGGTAACCAACTTCAAAGACATGGGCGACCATTATTTGTTGAATGGAGCCAAAATGTGGATTTCCAATGCACCCTTTGCTGATATTGCAGTAGTATGGGCAAAAAACGAAGAAGGAAGAATTCACGGATTAATTGTAGAACGTGGTATGGAAGGTTTTTCTACCCCCGAAACACATAATAAATGGTCGTTGAGAGCTTCTGCTACCGGTGAATTGATTTTTGATAATGTAAAAGTGCCAAAAGAAAACTTATTACCGGGTAAATCCGGACTGGGTGCTCCGATGATGTGTTTGGATTCGGCTCGTTACGGCATTGCATGGGGAGCCATCGGTGCTGCAATGGATTGCTATGATACCGCCTTGCGTTATGCAAAAGAAAGAATCCAATTTGACAAACCTATTGCTGCTTTCCAATTGCAACAAAAAAAATTAGCCGAAATGATTACTGAAATCACCAAAGCTCAATTGTTAACTTGGAGACTAGGTGTGCTTAGAAATGAAGGAAAAGCCACAACGGCTCAAATATCGATGGCCAAAAGAAACAATGTAGATATGGCTATCAATATTGCTCGTGAAGCACGTCAAATGCTTGGTGGAATGGGCATTACGGGAGAATATTCCATTATGCGACACAGTATGAATTTAGAATCTGTAATTACCTATGAAGGTACTCACGATATTCATTTGTTGATTACAGGTGCTGATATTACCGGAATACCTGCGTTTAAATAATTAAACAATAATTAAAATCAATACAAAAAGCTTCCTCTTTCGGGGAAGCTTTTTTAATTTTGTTTAGGAAATTGGAAACCGATTGCTTTTCTTTTTTCGTATCTAAACTAAAATTGCCATGAACATTGAAACCATAAATCAGAAAATTAATTCCCATCGCGAACAGCTTTTACAACATTCCTTATATCAAAATATTCGAACCATTGAAGATTTAAGACAGTTTCAAGAATACCATGTATATGCGGTTTGGGATTTTATGTCGTTGTTAAAAGCTCTTCAAATGAAGTTAACGTGTGCCACAACGCCATGGTTACCTGTTGGAAATCCGGAAACCCGTTATTTAATCAATGAAATTGTTTTGGCAGAAGAAACCGATTTAACCTTAGACGGAAGAAGGCAAAGTCACTATGAAATGTATATCGAAGCAATGGAAGCTTGCGGAGCTGATACTCAATCGATTCAATCGTTTTTAGAAAATGTGATTGCAACCCAAAACATATTTGTATCAATCAAAAAAAGCAATTTACATCCCAATGTAAAAGAATTTCTCAACTTTACATTTCAAGTAATTGAACAAGGAAAACCTCATGAAATTGCTGCGGCATTTACTTTTGGGAGAGAAGACTTAATTCCGGATATGTTTACGGCTATTTTGAAAAATTTTCAAGCCAATTTCCCAGAAACCGATTTATCAAAATTGATTTATTATTTTGAAAGACATATTGAGTTAGATGGAGATGAACATGGCCCAATGGCCATGCAAATGATAGAAGAATTATGTGGCGATTCTGCTCAAAAATGGGAAGAAGTGGAAGCCATTTCCATACAAGCTCTTGAAAAAAGAATCGGGCTTTGGAATGCGATTGAAGAAAAAATATTAAGCAAGGAAGTTTGTTGTTAATCTAAAAACGATGTCAAAAAACATTTTCTTTCCAATTATACTCTTTGTCATTCTGTTTATGGGATGTTCGTCTGAGGATACAAAGCTCATTGCAGATACAAAAAAAAGTATTCAATATTTAGCTTTAGGCGATAGTTATACCATTGGTGAAGGCGTTTGTTGGAATTGTAATTTCCCAACACAACTAAAAGACAGTTTGTTGCAAACAGAGCTCTTTTCATCTGTAAATGTAAAAATTGTGGCTCAAACCGGCTGGACCACAACCAATTTAAAAAATGCCATCGCCAATGAAAATTTAATGGCAAATTATGATTTGGTTACGTTGTTAATTGGTGTAAACAATCAATATCAAAACAGACCTTTTTCATTATACGAAACTGAATTTCCTGAATTGTTGCAAACCGCAATTACCTTAGCAAATGGAAATAAAAATCGAGTGATTGTAGTATCCATTCCTGATTATGCTTTCACACCTTTTGGGCAATCGAGCTCAAATCCTTCAACTATTTCCAATCAACTGGATAATTACAATACTTTTGCAAAAAGCCATGCTGAATCATTAGGAATTATCTTTCTTAACATTACCGATATAACAAGAGAGGGTCTAAATAATCCGAACTTGGTTGCTTCAGATAATTTACACCCATCTCAATTGGCTTACAGTAAATTTGTTGAAAGAATGTTGCCTATTGCTCTTGAAAAATTGAATGTAGATTAGCTATTGCTCAGGAGCAATCTCAATTTCCAATCCATCAATTTCAGGAGTAATAGGGATTTGACAACCTAAACGGGAATTTTCTTTAACATGATAAGCTTCCCACAACATCGCTTCTTCATCCGGATTTCGTTCTAGTGAAACTATGTCATTTAACACATAACATTGACAAGAAGCACACATGGCCATGCCGCCACACACACCAACGGTTCCTTCTTCCGCTAATTCATAAGCACGAATAAGTTCCATGATGTTCATGTTCATGTCGGTTGGAGCTTGTACTTCGTGTTTTACTCCGTTTCGGTCGGTGATTTTAATGGTGATGTCTTGTGACATAGGTTTTGATTCGGGTTTCAAGTTTCAGGTTACCAAAAAAATTGAAACCTGAAAGTTGAAACAAATAATATTATTCAATCGCTTTTACAACTGCTTTTTCAGCTTCTTTTCGGGTGCCATCAAAACCATCTACACCGGAAACAGTAGTGTATTTTAAAACGTATTTTTTACCGGGATTTAATCGATTATACACACTTTGACACATTAAAGTGGCTTCGTGGAATCCACATAAAATGAGTTTTAATTTTCCGGGATAAATATTTACATCGCCAATAGCATAAATTCCCTCAATATTGGTTTGATAATCTAAAGCGTTATTGACTTTGATGGCATTTTTTTCGATTTCCAATCCCCAATTGGCAATGGCACCCAATTTAGGTGTTAAGCCAAAAAGCGGGATAAAATAATCGGTTTCTAACGTTTGTTGGATACCTTCGTTTTCTAAAACAATGCTTTCAACATGATTTTTTCCATTAATTGCTACTACTTCAGCCGGCGTAATTAAATTAATTTTACCTAATTTTTTTAACTCTTGCACTTTTTCAACAGAATCTAACGCTCCTCTGAATTCGTTTCTGCGGTGCACTAAAGTAACCGATTTAGCCACATTCGATAGAAAAATACTCCAATCCAAGGCAGAATCTCCACCACCGGCAATAACAATGTTTTTATCCCGAAACAATTCCGGGTCTTTTACAAAATACTCCACTCCTTTTTCTTCATAAAAAGAAATGTTTTCAATAGCGGGTTTTCGGGGTTCAAACGTTCCTAATCCGCCGGCAATGGCTACTGCTTTTGCGTGATGTTTTGTGCCTTTGTTGGTTGTTACAATAAAAGTACCGTCTTCTAGTTTTTCGATGGTTTCAGCTGTTTCAGCCAATGTAAATCCCGGTTGAAATTGTTTAATTTGCTCCATTAAATTATTAACCAAATCTCCGGCTAATACTTCAGGATAACCCGGAATATCGAAAATTGGTTTTTTCGGATACAATTCAGCCAATTGACCGCCAGGTTGCGGAAGTGCATCAATCAGGTGGCATTTTAATTGCAATAATCCGGCTTCAAAAACAGCGAAAAGTCCGGTTGGGCCGGCTCCTATGATGAGTATATCGGTTTGTATCATTCTTTTAGAGTTACTGAGGTGCTGAGTTACTGAGGTGCTGAGTAAATTAGCTTTTAAATTTTACTTTGCGAAAATAATAGTTCTTTTTTCTTTGGAATATGATTTTTGTCAGTTGGCAGGGATTGCGTGAGGGATTGAACCATTGTTTGAGCTCTTTTTGAGGCAGCCCTTCGGGATGACTCAAAAAAGCGAGTGGTGAAAGCCCGACCCTTGTGGTCACGCCCAAAAAAAATTATGCTACGTTTTCGACTGTTTCAATTTGAGGAACATATTTTTTGATGGTCGTTTCTACACCGGCTTTCAACGTCATTTGGTTCACACTACAAGCTACGCAAGCCCCCTCGAGACGTACTTTTACGTGTTTATCTTCGATGATGTCAACTAACGAAATGTTTCCTCCGTCTGATTCGAGAAAAGGTCGAATTTCATTCAACGCATTTTCTATTCCGATTTTGATTTCTTCTTTTGTCATTATTTTTTCCCTTTTACAGCTGAACATCCAGCCATGGTGGTTATTTTAATTGCTTCGGTTGGTGGTAAAGTTTCGTTTCGTTCGACTACTTCTTGAACAACATTTCGAGCAATTTCTTCGAAAGCCGTTTCTAACGGAGTAGCTGTTTGCAAGGCAGCAGGACGACCGTAATCTCCCGCTTCACGAATGCTTTGCACGAGCGGAATTTCACCTAAAACCGGTACTTGTAAATCTTCAGCTAAGTTTTTAGCTCCTTCTTTTCCAAAGATATAATATTTATTATTGGGTAATTCTTCCGGAGTGAAATACGCCATATTTTCAATAATTCCTAAAACCGGAACACTAATAGCCTCTGACTTGAACATGGAAACTCCTTTTTTAGCATCTGCTAAAGCTACGGCTTGTGGCGTGCTCACGACAACAGCTCCGGTAATCGGAAGTGATTGCATGATAGAAAGGTGAATGTCGCCGGTTCCTGGAGGTAAATCGATTAACAAGAAGTCGAGTTGTCCCCAGTCTGCATCAAAAATCATTTGGTTTAAGGCTTTGGCAGCCATTGGTCCACGCCAGATAACCGCTTGGTCGGGTTTGGTGAAAAATCCGATGGAAAGAATTTTTACTTCGTAACTTTCAACCGGTTTCATTTTTGACTTGCCATCTACCTCTACAGAGATTGGCTTTTCGTTTTCTACATCGAACATAATGGGCATCGATGGCCCATAAATATCGGCATCAAGCACCCCTACATTGAATCCCATTTTGGCTAAGGTGACAGCTAAATTCGCTGTTACGGTAGATTTTCCAACACCTCCTTTTCCTGATGCCACTGCAACAATATTGCTGATTCCGGGAATGGGTTTTCCTTTGATTAAATTAGGATTTTCAGGTTTCTCAGGAGCTTCTACTTTGATGTTTACTTTAACTTTTGCTTTTTCATACACCAAATCGTGAATGGTTTTGATGATGTCAACCTCTGCTCTTTTTTTGATGTGCAATGCCGGTGTTGACAAAAGTAAATCTACCACCACTTCATCGCCAAAAGTGAGTACATTTTGTACAGCTCCACTTTCCACCATATTTTTTCCTTCACCAGCTACAGAAATGGTTTCTAAAGCTTTGAGTATTTCTTTTCTGTCGAGTTTCATTTTTTACCTCACCCCCAACCCCTCTCCAAAGGAGAGGGGAGCAGGGACATTTTTAAGTTAATAAAAAATTAGTTTATTTATACTGAATTTAGATTGCAAAGATAATACGAAAAGTACAGAAACAGTAGTTAAAGAATTGAAAATGTTTATGGAAGGATAGAGTTTTAGTTGGCAGTGGCAGTGTTCAGTTGCTCCCGAAAGCTTCCGGGATCAGTGGTAGTAATCAGTTAAAAAGTGAATGTAGAATTTTACAATTGATTTTTAGTGAGCAAATTGATTTTTACAGAAGTAAATTGAAACAATAAATCATTTTTTAAGACTTCGTATTCAGCATTTAATCGTTGGTTTTTGACGGCTGAAAATACTACGGCATCTGTTTTTCCGCTTAAAAATTTCGCTTGCGAAGTGGTTAACATTTTCTCAGCAAGTTCAAGTGAGTTTTTGAGTTTTTCATTGCGTTGCAAATAGTTGTTCTTTTGCCATTGCTCTAATTCGAGTTGCTGATTAATCTTGATTTTTTCTTGTTCCGCCTGCCATTTCGCTTTTTCGGTTTGAATTTTTGCGGCAGCAATTCTTCGGTTATGTTTGAATCCGGTGAAAATTGGTATTTGAAATTGCAATCCGGTTTGATGATACTTGTTGTTGTCAAATTGTGTTTGGAAATCATCCACCGGAACATCAGGCCTGTTTATTGGAGTAGAATAGAATGTTGAAAAACCATAAAAAGCAGACAAAGTAGGGAGATTATTTCCTCTTAAAACTCCTACGTCTTTTTTAAAAGTTTTAAAACTGATTTCGGCGAAATTTAGTTTTGGGTTGTTAGTGATTTCAAAACTATTTTCAACTGTATTTGATGCAAAATAAGGTTCTAACGAGACGTTTTCCGTACTCGTTTCATTGTCGTTCATCAATTGAAAAAGTTCTTTTTTTTGATATTCATATAATTGTTCGGATACTAAAATTTGATTTTCTTCGAGTGAAAAATTGAATTGCATATCGTATAAATCACTTTTTGGTTTGCTTCCGATTTCTACTTCTTTTTGAATGCGTTCTAAGTTATCAACGGTGTTTTTGAACTGTTCTTGTTGAATTTTTAGTTGCTCCTGACTGTATAATACTTCAAAATATTTTTCGAGTAATTGCAATTTATATTCGTATTCAATTACTTCTTTATCGGCTTTGCTCAATTCGACTTCCAATTTATTTTTCCCGGCTGTGGCTAAGTTTGAAAAATCGAGTAAATTGATAGAGGCATTAAAGCTAAGATTATCCCATTGAATATCAGAACTAACCCTGGCATTGGTATTTGGGTCAATCGTAGAACCAAAATTGTAACTGTGATTGGCTGTTAATCCAACAGTTGGAACTAATTCCAACAACGGATGTGTATAGTTTTTTTTGGAACGCAAAATCTCCAATTGTTTGATTTTTATATCGATATTGTTTTGCAAAGCTACCTCAAAACACTTTTGCAGTGACCAAGACACTTCTTGGCCACGCACAAAAATGATCGAAGTAAATAAGAACACAATGATTAACTTTTTATTCATATTTTAAGTATTTTAAAACATCTACTTTAGTAGCTTGGTAAGCTTTGGAAAGCACAACAATCAAGGTTAAAAGCATTAAAATAATAAATCCGACTAGGAATGGTATAAAAGAAATTTCAATTCGAAAAGCAAAATTTTCTAACCATTTTCCGAGTAAAAAATAAACCGGAAAGAGTGCTAATAAAAATCCGATAAGGCAAAAAACGATGTATTGCTTAGACAGTTCTTTGAGCAATATTTTGGTTTCTGCACCCAACGTTTTTCTAATTGCGATTTCTTTCATCCTTCGTTGGATGGAATACGATGCTAAAGAGAACAATCCGAACAAAGCAATTAGAATCACAATTACGTTGAGTAACGAGAAAAGATTTTTTTGTTTGACGTAAGTTTCATACGTACGAGCATACTCTTTGTTTACAAAATCATATTCAAACGGATAGTCGCTGTCTACATTTTTTAGCCAAAATTTTTCAATATCTGCAATCGTTTGCTGAACATTTTCACCGTTAACCTTTACATGCATTTTACTTGCATTTCCGAGCATCCAATCGATTGTTTTGAAGTGAAAGAAGACCATCGGAGGAATTTCGCTTTGAGGTCCATCCAAATTAAAATCTGAGACAATACCGATTATTTTCAGCTTATTTCCATTCCAATCAACTTCTTTTCCAATTGGATTTTTTTCCTTCATCATTCGCATGGTCGTTTCGTTTACTAACATTGAAGTGATAGTGTCTGATGCTAATTTTTCAGAAAGATATCTTCCTTCTTTCAATTGAATCTTCATCATTTCGAGCATTCCAAAATCAATTCCCATGTTTTGACCTTGAATGGTTATGTCATTGTATTCAAAACTTGATGAAGAACCGGCATTACCTCCAAATGCAAATGCTCCGGTAGCCACTTGCTCAACACCTTTAATTTTAGATAATTCATTTTTTATGGTATAGTACCTATTAAACATTTTTGTTTTATAGTCCTTTTCAGACCAGTGATAAATGTTTCTATATCGAATGGAAAGCACTTGGTCACCTTTAAAACCTAAATCTTTTGTATTTAAATAATTAATTTGCTGATAAACTATATAAGAGCCAACAATAAAGAAGGTGGCAATGGCAAACTGAAAAACCAACATTCCATTGCGTAACCACACACCACTTTTACTTCGTCCAAAATTGCCTTTGAGTACTTTTAATGTTTCAAAATTAGAAACATAAATTGACGGAAAAATTCCGGCTACTAAAACAACAATAATGAAAATGATAATTAATTGAATGTAAAATTGACTTCCGTGAATGAGTAGCGTTTTCCCTAAAAATTCGTTGTAATACGGAAGTGATAATTCCACAATCACTAAAGCTAATAAAATAGAGAATATTGTAATTAGTACAGTTTCAAAAATAAATTGTTTAACAATATTACTTTTTGATGCACCTAAAATCTTTCTTACGCCAACTTCTTTGGCTCTCAAAATGGCGTTGGCTGTTGCCAGGTTGATATAATTTACGATAGACAAAATCAAAATCAATACAGACAAACCCATCATAATGAGCAGAAATTGATAGTTTCCTTTACCTTCAGCATATCCATCAACAATTGAATGTAATCGGGCAGATGCTAATGGCTCTAAAATGATTTTGGTGCTTTCTCCTCCATTTTTCTTTAACCATTCCTCAGGCGTTAATCCTTGTTCTTTTGCCCATTTTAAAACTCTATTTTCAAATAAAATTTTTTCAATCCGCGAACTTACTTTGTCCTTATCATCCGGATTTTTGAGTTTCAAAAGCAATCCATGATTGAAGTTGCCCCAATGATCGGCGTTTTCTTTTAATTTTGGATCAATAAGATTAGTAACTGCTTCGGGTTCTAAAGATGAATTTCCGGGAATTGTATAAACACCTCTGATAACCATTTTTCTTCCCGAATAAAGCACTTCTTTTCCCATTGGATTTTCATCACCAAAAAGACGGTTTGCTGCTTCTTGAGAAATTGCCATACTAGCATTGTCTTTCAACGCTGATTTTGAACTTCCTTTCACAAAAGGAAAAGGGAAAAATTCAAAAAAAGTGTTTTGCGAATCCGTTATTTTAAGAATTTGTTTTTTATTTTTATAATGAACCAATTCTTCATAATACCAATTTTCCAAATAACAATACGATTCTAGTTCCGGAAAATCTTTTTTAAAAAAAGCTTCCAAAGGAGATACATTACTGGCCCAAAACATATCAGATGAAACCTGATTAATTGACTGAAAAACATTATCTTTCTCAGGATTCCATGCATTATAACTCTGTTCATCATTCCAATATAAAATAGCAAAAATTAATCCGGCTATTCCCAAACTCAATCCTAATGTATTAAGAATAGTGAATAATTTATTTTTTTTGAGTTGATATAAAAATATCTTAATCCAATTATTAATCATAATTTCATTATTTAATTGGTTACCAAAACATCAACATTTCTACTGTTTTGTTTTTCAGAAATCACCATTCCGTCTTTCATATAGATGGTTTTTTGAGAAAAAGAAGCGTCATAATCGGAGTGTGTTACCATCAAAATTGTGGCTCCGTTGGCGTGTAAATCGGTTAGCAATTCCATCACTTCATTACCGTTTTTACTGTCTAGATTTCCGGTTGGTTCATCGGCTAAAATGATTTTTGGATCATTGATTAACGCTCTTGCTACAGCAACTCGTTGTTGTTGACCGCCCGAAAGTTGTTGTGGAAAATGTTTCAAACGATGCGAAATCGCCAAACGTTCGGCAATTGCTTCCACTTTTTTCTTTCTTTCTGAGGTTGGAACATTGTTATAAATAAGTGGTAATTCGATATTGTCAAACACTGAAAGTTCATCAATCAAATTAAAATTTTGAAAAATAAATCCGATGTTTTGCTTTCTGATTTTCGATTTTTCTGATTCATTCAGACCAGTCATTTCTTGGTTCAACAATTGATAACTTCCTCCCGAAGCACTGTCTAACAAACCCACAATGTTGAGTAAGGTAGATTTTCCGCAACCGGAAGCTCCCATAATGGTAACAAATTCGCCTTGATGAACAACCAAATCAATTTCGTTTAAAGCTTTGGTTTCTACTTCTTCTGTTCGGAAGATTTTTGATAATTTTTGAATCGTGATCATAGTATTCGTTTTTTGATTGATGATTAATTTTTATTTAAATTTAAAACTTCCATTTCCACATAATCTTTATAACCGGAAGTTATTACTTTTTCACCTACTTTCAGGCCTGAAAGCACTTCGTAATACAATGGATTTTCTCTGCCTAATTGTATTTCTCTGCGTTCAGCTTTATCGCCATTGACAACAAAAATCCATTTTCCGGCCGTTTCTTGATAAAAGCTCCCTTTTGGAATGACTGTTGATTTTACTTTTTCGGATAATAACAGTCGCACTCCAAAACTTAATCCTTGTCGCAAATCGAGCTCTTTGTTTTCTTCAAATTGTAATTCAACTTGAAAACGACCGCTTTTTATTTCCGGAATCACTTTAAAAACGACAACTGAAATCATTTTTTCTTTGTATTCAATGTTTGCTTTTTGACCTTCGGACACTTTTTCCAAATAAAATTCATCCACATCTGCCATTAATTTATAGCCTTTCATTACATCAATTTTACCAATAGTTTCTCCGGCAATGTAATTTTTTCCTAAGACAGGTTCAAACGATGACAATCTTCCGGAATGCGGAGCAACGACCAAAAAATTCTTTTTATTCTCACGTAAAATCTGTAAACTTTTTTGCATAATTCCTTGTGATTGATTAATTTGAGCAATTAAAATTTGATTGGCTTGTTTTTCTTTTTGTACACTTTGTTGAATGATGTTTTTTCGTTCGGTTTGATACCTGAAATTTTCCTGCGTGGTTTCCCATTCATTTTTAGAAAGAATTTCTTGTTTGTATAATTTCTGATTCAAATCATATAAATTTTTTGCATCAAAATAATCGTGTTCAATTGAAATTAAGTCTTTTGCCAAATTTAATTCTTGTGTTCTCAAATCGAGTTTGGCTTTGTTCAGGTTGTTAATTTGTTCAATCATCGCGGTTTCCTGATTCATAAAACTCAACTCCGTATTTGGATTATATAATCGTGCTAAAGGCTGACCTTTTTCTACAAAATCACCGTTTTCCACAAAAATTTCCTGAATAGAACCACCTTCAATCACATTCAGCAACATCGAATTGAGTGGCTCCACTTTTGCTTGAAATACAATATAATCTTCAAAATTTTCAACCATTACTGTTTTTACAGAAACTTCGTTTATGGAAACATCCAAACTTCTTTTTTTGGTTATACTCATCTCCACTAAAATAAGCAGGATTAAAAAAACAGTTGAACCAATCAGTATATATTTATTTTTTCTATTTTTACGAGGAACGATAGTGTCCATAATACATTTATTTGTAATGATTTAAGTCAATTTTATGCCAAAAATTAAAGTTTTGTAAGACGTTGATTTTTAATTCATCACAAAAAAAATAAAAAATCAAGTGTTCATTTTCGGACACTAATTGTTCGCAATTGAACGGTGAAACTGAAACAAATCAGCTTACATGAAAAAAACAAATGCTACTATTTTAATTATTGACGATCAAGAAGACATTCTATTTGCTTGTAAAATGGTGTTGAAGAAACATTTTGAAACCATTTTTACACTCAATAATCCAAAAAAAGTAGTTGAATTATTAGCAGAAAATGAAGTTGATGTGATTTTGCTGGATATGAATTACCGCATTGGTTTTGAAGACGGACGAGAAGGAATCTATTTGTTGAAAGAAATCAAAACCCTTTCACCCAAAACGACGGTGATTTTGATGACAGCATTTGGGAAAGTGGAAACCGCTGTTGAGGGTCTGAAATTAGGAGCTTTTGATTATATTTTGAAACCATGGGACAATGAAAAATTGATTTCGGTTGTTAAATTTGCTGTTGAAGAAAATCGAAAAATTAGAAAGAAAACCATAGATTCAGAAAAGGTAGATTCATTTTTCATCGGAAAATCAATTGCCATTCAAAAAGCATATTCTTTGGCAGATAAAGTTGCAAAAACCGATGCAAATGTGTTGATTTTAGGTGAAAACGGAACTGGAAAATTCGTTTTAGCACATTATATTCATGAACAATCCAACCGAAAAAAAGAACCTTTTGTTCACGTTGATTTGGGTTCGCTGAGTGAAAGTATTTTTGAAAGCGAGTTATTTGGTTATGCTAAAGGAGCTTTTACCGATGCCAAAAATGATACACCGGGACGATTTGAGGCGGCTCAAAACGGTACGATTTTTTTGGATGAAATTGGTAATGTACCGTTACATTTGCAAACTAAATTATTGCAAGTTATTCAAAATAAATCGGTTACGAGAGTTGGTGAATCCAAAGCTAGGCCGTTGAATATCAGAATTATTACGGCGACAAATCTTGATTTAAAAAAAGAAGTTAACGCAAAAAATTTCAGAGAAGATTTGTATTATCGCATCAATACCATGGAAATTAAACTTCCATCGCTTCATGAACGAAAAGAGGATATTGTTCCGTTGGCTACTTTTTTATTGGAAAAAATTACTCAAAAATATGAACGAGAAGAAATCGTTTTTGAGGAAAAAGCGTTGGAACAAATCCAAAAACACGCTTGGAAAGGAAACATTCGGGAAATGGAGAATCGTATCGAAAGAGCAGTGATTTTGTGTGAAAATAATACCATCAAAAGTGCTGATTTAGATTTGGATGTGATAAACTTTTCACCTTTTGAAATGGAAGAAATGCCTTTGTCCGACATTGAAAAAATTTCCATTGAAAAAGTATTGTATAGAAATAACTTCAACATAAGCAAATCGGCTGAAGAACTCGGATTGTCAAGAGCGGCTTTGTACCGAAGAATGGAAAAGTACAATTTAGGTTCAACCGATTAATTAAAAATAGGTTTGAAAAATTTAAAACTATATCATCAACTTTTTATCCGATTATTGCTATTGCTTTTGGTATTTATCGGCAGTTTTTTGTTGTTGTATAAATCTTTGATTTATTCTTCCATTTTTGGTTTTTTACTTTTTTTGTTGATGGGAATTGATTTTTTTACTTTTCTTCGAAACACATTTTTATTTTATGATAAAACCATTGCTGCGATTATAAACAATGATTTTTCGGCGGATTTTTCTAAACATAAATCGTATGATAATTACAAAAATTTGTTTCGTTTGTATGATTCATTGAAACAAAATCAAAACGAACAAGTTTCGAAAGATTTGGTTTATCGATCCATTTTAAATAACATTGAAACCGGTGTTTTAATTCTTCAAAAATCACCCGAAGACTGGAACATTTTTTTAATGAACGACTATTTTTCGAGTCATTTTATGGTTCCGAAAGTGTCAAAATGGATGTATTTAAAAAATCAATTGCCTTCGCTTTGCGAAATTATTGAAGAACGAAATTTTGAAGAATTGAAAACGTCTTTACAAATTCGAGTGAACAAAGAAGACGCACAAACGTTTATGCTACAAGCTTCAAAAACAAAAGCTTACGACCAGGAATATTACATTGTATTGTTAGATTCCATTCAAAAAGTGGTTGAGAAAAAAGAAAAAGAAGCTTGGATTAATTTGATGAAAGTCATCTCGCATGAATTGATGAATTCAATTACGCCAATTCGTTCGCTTACGCAAAATTTGAATGAATTAATGCAACAAGAATCACTTTCAAGAGATGATTTAAACGACATTAAAGAAAGTGTTTCAACGATGATTCACCGTAGCAATCATCTGCAAAATTTTGTGGAAAGTTATCGAAAAATTGCCATGCTCCCATCTCCTAAAAAGGAAAAAATAGAGTTGAATCAGTTGATGAAAAACGCACTACAATTGATGAACTCGTTATTTAAAAAAGAAAATATTATCGTAAAAAATAACATTTCTTTTAATCGATGGATTATAGTTGATTCACTTCAAATGGAGCAAGTGCTGATTAATTTATTAACCAATAGTTTGTACGCTTTAGAATTAAAAGACGAAAAAATCATTGAAATTTCGGCTGAACAAAAAAACAAACGATTATTTATTTCTATTTCCGATTCCGGAATTGGTATTGATGCAGAAATTGAAGACAAAATTTTTCTACCTTTTTTTACCACTCGAAAAGAAGGAGCCGGCATTGGTTTGACCTTATCAAAAAACATTATTGAAGCTCACGGCGGTTATCTCAATTATCAAATGGATGAAAATAAAACGCGATTTATTATTTGTTTGTTGGAGTGAGATTTATGATTATTTGTAAATTTTTGAAAAATTAGGAAATAATTACAAATCTCTAACCTCAGGTTCCCAAAAAACCTTTTCAAAATCAACAATTTGATTATCAACTACTTTTATTCCTTCACTTTCCAGTAATTGTTGCATTAAATTAGTTCCTTGAAAGTGATGTTTTCCTGATAGCATTCCTTTTCGGTTCACAACTCGATGTGCAGGAACATCTTCCATATTATGCGAAGCATTCATTGCCCAACCCACCATTCTGGCAGAACGAGCTGTTCCTAAAGCTTTGGCAATAGCACCGTAAGAAGTTACTCTTCCGTATGGAATTTGTTTGGCGATGGCATACACTCTCTCAAAGAAATTATCTTCCATCTCAAAATATTATCGCGTGAAAATTTTAAATAAGGTAATCAAAGCCACAACTCCGGTTAAGGAACCGATGACATAATTGATGTTTCTGGACAAAAATGTATCTTTTTTTTCTTTCGATTTGAAAAAAGATATATAGCCAAAAAATACTAAGAAAGCAGCAAAGGCTGTGGCGAGTGAAAACGCATAAATAAAAAATGTATCAAACATAAAATAACCATAAGAACCTAAGGTAATGCTAATAAACACATAATATGGAATAGGAAATAAATTGAGTGAAGACAATAACATTCCTAAAAAGAAACGACTCGATTTACTTCGCATTTTGATTTCTTCTTTCTTCTTTTTAGCATTCGGTTTTTTTGCTATCCAAAAGAAATAGATTGTAAGTACTGTGAAAATTACTAAACCTATTTCCTGTAAAATCACACTTATATCAGCTCTTCGATCTATAAACCGAGCAAATAAAACCGCCAATAACGTTTGAAAAAAAACAATTATCGAAGCTCCAAAGGCAAACCATAAGGCACGGTTTCTTCCGTCACGCATGCTCACTTTTGCGGCAGTCATGTTGAGCAATCCGGGTGGAGTTGTTCCGATGGCTGCGGCTGAAAGGCCGAGGATGATAGGTAGGGTGAGGTTCATTTAATGGTAATTGGTGAAAGGTAATGGGTAATGGGTTACTTACTTTATCTTAAACTGTATATAGGTTATAGCTTTGTTAATTTCTAAATATTGCTTTTCGTAAAATGTTTGAATGGCTGTCACCACTTCCGGCGAACCTTCATTTCGATACACATTATGGTTGGCATATATGACTTCGTGACCTTCTCCGTGCAACAATCCGAGCGTATAACCGTGCATGAATTCGCTATCGGTTTTCAGGTGAATGATTCCGTCTTTTTTCAATACTTTTTTGTAGCGTTGTAAAAATTGGCTATTGGTCATTCGGTGTTTGGTTCGTTTGTATTTGATTTGAGGGTCTGGGAAGGTTATCCAAATTTCATCTACTTCATTTTCGGCAAAACAATATTCGATTAATTCAATTTGTGTGCGAAGAAAGCCTACATTATTCAAACCGGTTTCAACAGCCGTTTTGGCACCACGCCAAAATCGGGCTCCTTTGATATCGATTCCGATAAAGTTTTTGTTTGGGTAACGTTCGGCTAAACCCACCGAATATTCGCCTTTACCACAACCTAATTCTAAAACAATTGGATTATCGTTTTTAAAAAAATCTTTATTCCAATTTCCTTTCCATTTAAAATCGCCCGAAACGACTTCTTCACGGGTTGGTTCTATTACATTTTGAAAGGTTTCATTTTCTTTAAAACGCTTTAATTTATTCTTACTTCCCACTTAATTTAATTTTTTGGTAAAATTAGGGAAATATACCCAATCAAAAATAATACTACTTTTACATTTATTAAATGAGTTATTAAGACTTGGAAACACTCAAACCTAAAATATTAGTGGCACCTTTAAATTGGGGCTTGGGACACGCTACACGTTGTATTCCGATTATTGAAGCATTATTGGAAAATAACTTTGAACCTGTTATAGCTTCTGACGGAATTGCTCTTCAAATTTTGCAGAAAGAATTTCCGGAATTAATTTTTTTGGAATTACCCTCCTATCAAATTGAATATGTCAAAAACGGGGCTTTTTTTAAGTGGAAGCTTATCAAAAACAGTCCAAAAATGATGGAAGCCATTTATTTGGAGCGAAAAATGGTAAAAAAATGGGTCAAAGAATATGGTTTAATCGGCATCATTTCTGATAATCGATTAGGCATTTATTCTAAAAAAGTGCCTTCTGTTTTTATCACCCATCAATTGAATGTGCTAACCGGAAACACTAGTTGGATTACCAGCAAACTGCATCAATATATCATAAAAAAATATGACGAATGTTGGGTTCCGGACGTAGCCGAAAATCCAAATCTTACCGGAAAATTAGGGCATTTGAAAAATCCGCATTTCAAAATCAATTATATTGGTCCGTTAAGCCGATTAAATAAAAAAGAATTACCTAAAAAATACGATTTAATGGTCATTCTTTCAGGTCCCGAACCCCAACGTACGATGCTGGAAGTACATTTAAAAGAGGAAATTAAACGCTATAAAGGTGAAGTTGTTTTCGTGTGTGGTGTAATTGAACCCGAACAAAAATCGGAACAAATTGACCATGTTACGTTTTATAATTTTATGACTTCAGTTGAATTAGAACAAACGTTTAACGAAAGTGAATTAGTGCTTTGCCGTTCAGGTTACACTACCGTAATGGATTTGGCAAAATTGGGTAAAAAAGCATTTTTTATTCCGACTCCGGGACAATTTGAGCAAGAATATTTGGCTAAGAAATATAAAAAAGATGGATTAGTACCCTACTGCAAACAGGAAAAATTTGTGATTGAAAATCTATATGAGGTAGATTTATACAAAGGATTAAATCAATTTAAAACTGCTTTAAATTGGAAACAATTATTTTTGCTTTTTGATAAAAAAACTAAATAATCAATTGTTTAATATTAATACCATCCGGCAATCTTCCTACATTTTGCAATTTTATTCCGGCCAATTTTTGAGCAATCGTAATACTTTCAACTAAAGACCTTTGGTGAAGTTGAGCGTAAAGAAAACCGGTCCAAAAGGCATCGCCGGCTCCGGTGGCGTCTTTAATTTCTTTGACCGGCAAAGCATCTTGAAAAATAAGTCCTTTTTCTTTATCCGATAAAACGACTCCTTTTTTCCCTTTGGTTAAACAAATGGTTTGAGCACCCATAGCATGAAAAAAATCAAAAATATAGTCTTCCGATTTCATCGCGGCAAACAAACGGTAACAATCATCTTCACTGATTTTAACTAATGGATCTGTGGCTAAATAACGTTTGATTATATCGATAGCTTCCGGTCGGTTGGGCCAAATTCGTTCAGAAAAATTCAAATCAATACTCAGTTTTAAACCTAATTCTTTAGCACGTTCTGCACGTTCCAAAATGGTTTCCCGAGCCGGATTTCTGCTCAAGGCAAAACAAGTGGTATGAAAAACTTTAGCCGACAAAAGCAACTCATCCGAAATTTGGGAAGGATAAATTTCGCAATCTGCTTCTCTGTAGGGAATAAAATCGGGAGTTTCTGTAGATTTTGAAACAAAAATAACCGAAGTTGGTTTATCTTCTGATTTGAAAATACAGTCCGTTTGGACGCCGTTTGCTTTCAGTTTTCTGATGATATAATCGCCTAAACCGTCTTGACCGCAAGTAGCCACAAGCACCGCATTCAATCCTAAACGCGAGGCATTTACCGCCACATTGGTGGGTGAACCTCCCAAAAAACGGTGGTAATCTTTGGTTCGGTTTATGGAAGTATTTATTTCATGACCAATAAAATCAATTAAAACTTCTCCCACTGAAAGTATGTCAATCTTTTTTTCCACTTTAAAATATTAATT
The DNA here is from genome assembly GCA_017302935.1 of Flavobacteriales bacterium. Lineage (GTDB taxonomy): Bacteria > Bacteroidota > Bacteroidia > Flavobacteriales > Flavobacteriaceae > Flavobacterium. Next base: position 24,580 of record JAFLBT010000019.1, read on the forward strand.
TGAAATTTTCTTCCATTGTTTTTTCTACCAAAATAGTTGCGGCAGCACTCCAAGCACAAAAACGAACGCCATTGGGCTCTCCTGTTTTGGAATTAAAATTTTCATAAAACCCAAAATCTGATACTGTATTTGCTTGGTTTAACGCATTCAAAATATTTTCATATTCTGATTTTAATCCCAAATGGTGTAAGGCTAACCCATAAAAACCATTGACCATTGGCCAGCTCCCGCCATTATGAAATTCATACGGTTGGTTTCTAAATTCATATTTACAGTTACTTTTTAAAATATTCCATTCCCAGTCAGAAGGTTGTATGGGTGGCCAGAAAGCAGGCACCAATTGCAAGGGTAAGTTTCCTTTGATTTTTTCTGCATAACTCATTGTTGTTTTTTGAAAATCGGTATCGCCAATAGACAATAAAACTGCCAATGCATGTGCAAAAGCATCAAAATACATTTTATAACCGGCCGGAGAAAAAGAGCAAGGCATAAACTCCTTTATTTGTGCTTCTTGATACGCTTTTGGATGCACTTTTTCATTTTTTGAATTAGGCAAAAAATTATGTTCAATTTTTTCACTAATCGACTTTATTTTGAGTGTTATTTCTTCACTTTGAGCAAAATGATTGTAACTTTTCAAAGCCCAAATTCGCAATAACTGATCGTATAAAACATAGCCTTCAGTAATGTATTCATCTGCCCAATTTCCAGAAATAGGAACATACATCAAATGATTATTATTAAACTCCCAACACTCTAAAAGATGAATGGCTTTTTCGATTTGTTTGGAATATGATTTTACTATTTCTCTATCTTTTTTGTAATGTGCCAATTGGCAAACGCCAATGATAAACCACGTAACCGCATCAACTCTTCCGGCTAATCCGCCATAACTCACTTCAGTTCCTTTTTCGGAAAAATAAACATTGGAAGGAATCGTTCCATTTGTGTGTTGATGAGCGGCTAATGTTTGAAGGGTTTTTTGAAATGTAGCGATTAATTCTTCATCGTTAGAAGCCAAAGCTGCTAATCCACAAATGACGCCATCACGTGCCCAAACGCGTTTATAATTGGACACATCATTAGCTGAAGCTTCAAAACCTTGAGGAGAGGAAACTTTGTGTAATAATTCAATTGCTTTATGATATACAAATGAACTCATGAAACTAATTCATTTTTATTTTTTACTTTGATTAAGAGTGTTAATACGCCCCCAATAATCAAAAATATTCCTGCTAAACGAATCACATTCACCGGATTTTGACCCAACCAGTCATAAACAAAAAACTGCATGGATACTACTTGGATAGCCATTGGAATAACAATAAACATGTTAAAAATTCCCATATAAACACCTGTTTTTTCTTTTGGGATAGAGCCGGCTAAAAGTTGATAAGGCATAGCCAACATAGAAGCCCAAGCAATACCCAGACCAACAGGATAAAGAAATAATGTGGTGATTGCAATTGACTCTCCAAACGGATTATACAAATGAAAAAGCAAAGTAGTATCATTCAAATAGGGAATTGAAAAAACACCTATTCCTCCTAAAATTAAAGCAAAAAAATGAACGCCCTTAGCACCGATTTTTAAGGCTAATGGCACTAATGCAAATGCTACAACAAAACAAATGATATTATAGGTTCCGTTTAAACTTCCGGTTAACAATTGTGCTTTGGAAAAACCTTCGCTGGCTTGGTCTGTTGTATTGTATAAGGATATCGATAACGTAGAAGTGATATATTGCCAATAACAAAACATGGCATACCATGTAAAAAATTTTACCGGAATTAACTGTTTCATCGTCAACGGCATATTAATGAACGCTTCTTTTATCTCAGTAAATGTTCGTTGAACCACCGGTGTTTTTTTCTTTTCTAATAGTTCTTTTAGTTCTTCAGATGTAGGCGGAATTTCTTTTGTTGTAAATACGGATATTAAAATCGTGACTACCGAAGCAAAAGCTCCAATAAAAAAAGCCCAGTAGGTATAGGTTGGAATACCGTTTTCAAATTTATCGGTAATGGCCAAAATTCCTAATGAAACCAATATAGCCGGAGTAAAATTAGCCAAAGTAATTCCTAAACCGGTGAAGAAACTTTGCATTAAAAACCCGATGGAATGTTGTTCTTTTGGCAATCTGTCAGCCACAAAAGCCCGATACGGTTCCATGGCGATGTTGTTGGCCGCATCTAAAATCCATAATAAACTGGCGGCCATAAAAATAGAAGTTGAAAAAGGCATTACTACAAGTGCTAAACTGGCAATTAAAGCCCCAATCAAAAAGAAAGGTTTTCTTCTTCCGAATTTAGGTGACCATGTTCCGTCGCTAATGGCACCAATAATGGGTTGAACCAGAAGTCCGGTAACAGGTCCTGCTAGCCAAAGCATGGGTAAACTGGCTTCGTCGGCACCTAAAAATTTATAGATAGAACTCATGTTACTTTGTTGCAACCCAAAACTGAATTGAATACCGAAAAAACCGAAATTCATGTTCCAAATTTGCCAAAAGTTCATTTTACCTTTTTGTATCATGCTTTTATTTTTATTCTATTAATTTTTTTAAAAAAGAACTAAAATCGATTTCGTTTGTAAAAACCAATCCGTTTTTATCTACCACAGGTAAATTTAAGTTTGAAGTGCTAATATTATTTTGCCGAAGTTTTATGAGCATTTCTTTTAAAGCCTTTTCATCTTTATCAATATCGAAATAAATAAACTTTAACTGATGTTCTTCTGCATATTTTTTGGTATCTACACAATAATGACAGGTATCACTGCCATAAATTAATATCGTTGTTGATTGATTATTCTTAACGTCTTTATTTTGGGAAGACCCTATTTGAGTTGAAAATAAAAAGACTATTAGTAAAAAAATACGAATCATAAAGCTAAAGTTCTTATGAATTGAAAAAAATAAATAATCATAAAGATAATGATTAGTTGTAAAAGTTCCTGAACCCAAAAGGATGCAGGAACTTTCTTTAAAACAATCAAATATGAAAATTAACTTAACTCCTAGAATCTATATGATAAGGTCAATGAAGTAGTTCTGCCATTTATTGAACGTGCTCTGACAATATTATCGGTGTTTTCAACAATACTTCCTTCTTCAACTTCTGTAATACCAATTGTATCAAAAACGTTATTTACATTTAATGACGCTGTTAAACCTTTTGTTAATTCAATATTTACAAACGGATTGAAGTACACATATCCGGGCATAACCAATTCATTATTATCTTGTGCAAAAGATTTTGTTGTACCAATAAAGGAAACCCCAACATTATGTTTTCCATCAGCACCAAATTTGTATGCTGCTATTGCGTTATAAATAAAATCAGCTTGTCTTCTTGGTGTATTCCCTTCAACAGCAGGATTGATCACGTCTTTTGAGATTTCAGCTTTAGTCCAAGTAACACTTCCGTTAAAATTGAATTTACTTAGAGTATAACTTCCTTCCAATTCCAAACCATAAGCAGTATATTCTCTTTGAATTTGACGAATTCCGGCAGGAGCAAAATCCCAATTTTGTTCAGAAGTTAAAGCATAAAAACCGGTAGCATAAAAGGTATGATTTGTACCTCTTCTTTTATAACCAACTTCAGCTTGATTTACCATATCTGCACTCAAACCTGAGACTGCAGCACCAGAGGGAAGAATGTTTGCTCCAAATAATAATCTGTCAGCATTAGCTCTTCCACCACGGCTGTATCGTGCGAAAAGAGATTGATTTTCAGCTAACATATAATTTCCACCAAAAGAATATGAAACATAATCAAAATCGTAATTCACCGGTAAACGATTGGCATTATCTACAACCGAAACACTAGTTTCCGGCCCTTCGATAGTGCCATTATTATCAACATCTAAATTTGTTGATTGCACGGCACCAGCATACGTTCCTCTTACTTTTCCGCTATCAAAACGTAAACTAACATCTACATTAAATTTATCGCTAAATTTATATTGACCGGTTCCGGAAATTGATATAACTCCTTTTAAGGAATATTATATCTCTCACATATATGAACGCGCAATGTTCTATGAAAGCCTT
>JAFLBT010000190.1 GCA_017302935.1 Flavobacteriales bacterium
TTGAATTGGGTGAAACCAATTATTTAGAAAAGATTACCGCAGAGGCTAAGTTTAGACAAATAAGAACTAAGCTTTCTCAGTTGGAAAAAGAAAAAAAAGTACAACTTGAAATTTTACAATCGTTGGTTCAAACGGATGAAAAAATAGTTATTCAATCGACTACGATTGTTCCATTAATTGACTTTCAACAATCCAAAAGTCAAGGACTTTATCAGGATTATTGGCAAAGTGTTTCCAAAAAATACCAAACAAATGAAAAATTACAAAAGCAAAATTGGTTACCCGATTTGAACTTAGAATATTTTCAGGGAAGAAACACCGGTTTGTCACAATCCTTGTATGGTTTTCAAGTGGGTATTGCTGTACCAATTTTATGCAACGGAAATCTGGCTAAATCCAAAGTGGCAAAGTTGGAAACACAAGTTTGGGAGCAGCAAAAGCAAAACGAAACGATTAGACTTGAATCACATATCATGCAGAAAAAAAATGAATTAGAGCAACATTTTCAAGCCATTAATTATTATACTCAATATGGCAAAAAAGTAGCAGAAGAAATTATAAAAGTAGCCAACTTAAGCTATCAACATGGTGAAATTGATTTTTTTCAATACATCATGAGTTTAGAAAACGCCACTTCTATCCAGGTCGATTATCTATCGGCTGTGAATCAATACAATCAAACACAACTCGATATTCAATACATCAATTATCAATAAAATGAAAAATATAGTTATACTGTTTGTAATAGCAACATTTTTACTTTCTTGTAAACAAAAAGAAAAAGAAGAGAAGGTAAGTGATATCGGATTAATTACCGTCACACAACAACAATTTGAAGCCAGTAAAATGGAAATTAGTTCTCCGGTTGAACAAGATTTTGAAGTGGTAGTTCAAGCCACCGGAAAAATTGATGTACCGCCGCAATACAAAGCCAAAATTTCTCCATTTATTGGAGGTTATGTAAAATCAACTTCTTTGTTGATAGGAGATAAAGTCACCCAAGGTCAGGCATTAATTACCCTTGAAAATACTGAATACATAGATTTGCAAAAAGATTATGTAGAAATAGCAGAGCAAATCAAGTATCTAAAATCAGAATACGAGCGTCAAAAAACATTATTCGAAGAAAAGATTACTTCTCAAAAAAATTATTTAAAAGCAGAAAGTGATTACCGTCAAGCGAAAGGAATGTATCAAGGTTTACGTGAAAAATTATTGTTGTTAAATATAAATCCTACACAGGTAGAAAGAGGAAAATTCACTTCACTTATTACACTAACTTCCCCAATTACCGGTGATATCACAAAAATGAATGCTAATGTTGGGATGTTTATGTCTCCTTCCGATGTGATGATGGAAATAGTGAATACCAATCATTTAATGGTAAACTTGACTATTTTTGAAAGTGATATTTTGACCATTAAACAAGGTCAAAAAATACTTTTTACCATTCCGCAAGCCAGTAAAGAACAATTTTATTCTATTGTTCAAACAGTCGGTAAATCTATTGAAAATGAAGATAGAAGCATTTCAGTGTATGGAGCTTTACAGAAAGAATTAAAAGAAAAATTTCTTTCAGGTATGTTTGTGGAAGCCAAAATAGTTACGGCTACCAAAAAAGGTTGGAGTGTTCCAAATGACGCCATTATTAGAGAAGACAATAAATATTTTGTACTTTTAGGACAACAAAAACAAGACCGTTTTGTTTTTAAAAAAATATTGATTGAAATTGGTGATGTAACTGAAAATTTTACAGAAATCAAACTCAATCAAAACGTAAATCAAAATGCAAAAATACTAACTAAAGGAGTCTATGAACTAACTAATTAATTTTTATCTCATGAATCAAGCTCATTTACACATGGTTTTTAACCATTTTCCCATTATCGGATTATTTTTTGGAACAGCTATCTTACTTTACGGAATCATAAAAAAACAAACCATTCTCATCAACACGGCTTATGTAATGTTTATTTTTTGCATGGTAATGGCCAAAGCCACCATGATGACCGGTGAAGGAGCCGAGGAAATTGTGGAAGAATTAGGCATATCGCACGACATCATTCACGAACACGAAGAACTGGCTGAAAAGTACATGAAAGTCTTGTATGCATTAGGTTTACTATCCATTGCCGGTTTGGTAACCAATACCAAAAAACATGCAAAGGCGAGTTTGGTTTCTTATTTGGTTCTGGTTTTGGCTCTCGCAGGTTTGGTGTTCTCTAAGTTTGTAGGTACTTCAGGTGGTGAAATTCGCCATACAGAAATTCGGGAAAATGCCACAACTCAAACCAACGAAATGCAAGAAGTGAAACAAGAAAACGATGATCATTAATTGAACGTTCTATTGTAACTTTCTTTCATTTTCTGCGTATAAAAAGTAAACCAAAATACTTTTTTATGAACAAACCATTCAATTTTAAGTTAATTCCGTTGATTATTGGCGTTATCTTTCTTATCATTTTTATTGCAAAATCTACAGTAACAATTGGTTCAGGTGAAGCCGGAGTATTGTATAAAACGTTTGGAGGTGGTGTGGTTACAGATGAACCTCCATTAAGTGAAGGATTTCATTTGGTTGCTCCATGGAATAAAGTGTTTGTTTACGAAGTACGTCAACAGGAATTGTCTGAGCAGATGCAGGTATTGTCTTCCAATGGTTTGGAAATCAAATTGGATGCAACTGCTTGGTTTCATCCCCAATATGAAAATACCGGAAAATTACATCAGGAAAAAGGCGAAAATTACATCGAAAGAGTGATTCGTCCCGCCATTCGTTCTGCTGCCAGAAGTGTGGTAGGTCGTTATACACCTGAACAATTATATTCTACCAAAAGAGATGCTATTCAAGACGAAATTTTTACTGAAACGAAAAAGATTTTGGCCAATCAATATGTTCAATTAAATGAAGTTCTTGTTCGAGATGTTACCTTGCCATCCACCATTAAAACAGCGATAGAAACCAAACTAAAACAAGAACAAGAAAGTTTAGAATACGAATTCCGATTAGAAAAAGCCCAAAAAGAAGCCGAACGTCAACGTATCGAAGCAGAAGGAAAAGCCCGTGCCAACCAAATTTTAAGTGCTTCGTTAACCGATAAAATTTTACAGGAAAAAGGCATTCAAGCGACTTTAGAACTCTCGAAATCAACCAATTCAAAAGTAATTGTCATTGGTTCCGGTAAAGACGGAATGCCAATTATTTTGGGAAATCAGTAAAAAATATCTATACTACTTGAAACACCGTTAGAAAATAATTTACGTTGTTTTTTTATGTCTAAAATTTAAGAAAATTATCAATTCATTTTGTACCTTTCAACCTCAAAAAAATGAATTATGTTTAAAAAGTCATCAGTTGTATTAAGTTCTATCGTCTTATTTTCAACTTTATCCTGCGAACAAAAAAATATGAAAGGTCAATCGGAAACCGTTAATGAATCGAATAGAGAAAATAAAATAGTGGTTTATCAAGTTTTTACCCGTTTGTTTGGTAATATGAATACAACCAATAAACCGTGGGGAACCATTGAAGAAAACGGAGTAGGGAAGTTCAATGATTTTACGGATAAAGCTCTTCAAGAAATCAAAGAGTTAGGCGTAACGCATATTTGGTACACCGGTGTTCCGCATCACGCTTTAGTAGGGGATTATACCAAATACGGAATTTCTAATGACGACCCGGATGTAGTAAAAGGTCGTGCCGGTTCGCCTTATGCCGTAAAAGATTACTACAACGTAAATCCCGATTTGGCGGTTGATCCCGCAAAACGTCTGGAAGAATTTGAAGCATTGATTGAACGCACGCACAAAAACGGTTTAAAAGTAGTTATTGATATTGTGCCCAATCACATCGCCCGTCGTTATGAAGGAAAAACCAATCCGAAAGACGTGAAAGATTTTGGAGCAGATGATGATAAGACCCTAGAATACAAACGCAATAATAATTTCTATTACATTCCCAATTCTAAATTTGAAGTGCCCACCGATGCCAATTACAAACCGCTTGGTGGTGAAAAACATCCGTTAGCAGACGGAAAATTTGAAGAAATTCCGGCTAAATGGACCGGAAATGGTTCCCGATTAGCCAAACCGGATATCAATGATTGGTATGAAACGGTTAAAATCAATTATGGTGTAAAACCGGACGGTACAAAAGATTTTCCAACGTTACCGGAAGGATATGACAAAAAAGATTATAAAGCTCACGCTGCTTTTTGGAAAGGAAAAGACGTGCCGGATTCATGGAAAAAATTCAAAGACATCACGCATTATTGGATAGACAAAGGCGTAGATGGTTTCCGATATGATATGGCCGAAATGGTTCCCGTAGAATTTTGGAGCTATATGAATTCCTCTATCAAAATGAAAAATCCAAATGCCTTTTTGTTGGCTGAAGTATATAATCCTGCGGAATACAGAAATTACATTCATTTAGGCAAAATGGATTATTTATATGACAAGGTTCAAATGTATGACACCTTGAAAAATATTGTGCAAGGTCGAGGCTTACCGAAACACATTTCCGGTATTCAAGAAGATTTAAAAGATATTGAACACCACATGCTTCACTTTTTGGATAACCATGACGAACAACGTTTGGCGAGTCCACAATTTGCAGGTGATCCGAAAAAAGGAATGCCGTTGATGGTGGTTTCAGCTACCATCAGTTCTTCACCAACGATGATTTACTTTGGTCAGGAAGTAGGTGAACCGAGTGCGATTGACGCCGGTTTTGGTAAACAATCTCGAACGTCAATTTTTGATTATGTAGGGGTTCCACATCACCAGCGTTGGATGAATGGTGGAAAATTTGATGGCGGACAACTATCTAAAGAAGAAAAAGAATTACGTGATTTTTACAAACGATTATTGAATTTTACCTTGAAAAGCAGTGCTTTGATGGGCGATTATGAACAAATTCATGATGCCAATTTAGAAGCCGGTTTAGGTTATGATTTCGGATTATATTCGTTTGTGCGTTGGAGTGATAAGGAAAAATTGATTATTTTGACCAATTTTAATCAAAATACGGCTGTGAAATGTCCGGTTATACTGCCTGCAGGAATAGTGAAAAAAATGAATCTAAAAGAGGGTAGTTATAAAATGAAAGACCAATTGTATTTAAAAAATGCATCTGAATTAATCATCAAAAATGGTGTAGGGAAATTTTCTATTGCGATTGAACCGGGAGAGAGTTTTATTTATAAATTATAGACTTCTTTGAGGAAAGTTACACTTGACAGGTTTATTAAACC
>JAFLBT010000191.1 GCA_017302935.1 Flavobacteriales bacterium
TCTATCCATGCCAATAATCGCCCACCAAACAATGTACCATTTGGATTCAAATCTTCTGGTTTAACCCATTTTCTGGTATGAAAGCGAATATCTTTTTTTTTTCAAAATTACTATTTTTTTATTTTCTATTATTAAGAAACGAAAACGAGATATTTTTTTTAAGAAAGTTCATACGTAATAAGGAATAAGTTGCATTTAATCTATAAAAACCTTTCATTTAACATTCACTTTTTTAACATATCACTAGATTATCTGAACAATTCATTTATATTTGCACTAGTTTAAATGATATTTATAATCAATAATTAACGAACAATGAGAAAAAGTTTACTTATTCTTTCCTTTTCAGTTTTGCTTTTCAGTACTTTTAATGTTAAGGCTCAAGAAGAAAAAACAGATGAATACAACAAATGGACATTTGAATTAAATGCTGGACAAAGCAAAGGTATTAAACCTTATTCAATTGGTTATTTTGGAAGTGACCCAGGAAAGTTTTTCGGTGGAGTAACAATTAATAACTACAATGGTGGTGCTCGATACATGTTTAGCCCAAAATTTGGTATTAAACTAGATTTTGGTTTTGATCGTTTAAAAAACTTAAGTGATGAAAGTTTAGAATTCGATATGCAAAATATCAGAATAGGTTTTCAAGGGGTTATTAATGGAGCTCGTTTATTCGATATACAAGAATCGTTAGGTCGCTTTTCATTCCTTTTCCACGGTGGTGTTCAAGTAGCACAAATGACTCCTAAAAAGGGTATAAACGAAGGTAGAGATGAATGGAATGGTGGTGTAATGTTCGGTTTTACTCCAGAATTCAGAATTACTAAAAACTTTGCACTAAATGCTGATTTTACAATGTTATCAAATGTGAGACAACATTTTAATTGGGATGGTGCTTATTCAGATGCTAATAACAATTTAGCAGGTAGTATGTATACTATTTCTATGGGTGTTTCTGTATCTTTTGGTGCTCATAAAATCCACGGTGATTGGGCTGTGTTAACAAATAAACAACAAGAAGAAATTGCTGCTCTTGAGAAAAGAGTTGGACAAATTGAGAACAACATGACGGACAGTGATCAAGACGGGGTGCCTGATTATCTTGATGTTGAACCAAACTCTATTGCCGGTGTAGCGGTTGATACTAAAGGAAGAATGGTTGATATTAATCAAAATGGTGTTCCTGATGAATTGGAGAAATTCTTGAACAATACATATGTTACCAATGAAACGTATAATTCAGGAAATAATAATGCTGAAATGATGGCTAAATTCATCAATGATGGTTATGTTGCTACCTATTTTGATTTCAACAAAAAACAACCTACAAATGTTTCTACTGAAGGTATAGATTTTATCCGTACTTATTTGTTAAACAATCCTGAATCAACTGTTGATATTATTGGTCATGCAGATGAAATCGGTAAAACACCTTACAACGATAAGTTAGCTAACGATAGAGCAAATAATGTTAAAGAAATATTAGTTAAAGCTGGTATTGATCCAAAACGTTTGAACGTAGTTTCACAAGGAGAAGATGCTTCTGTTGATAAAGATTCTGCTGGAGCTAGAAGATTGGTAAGAAGAGTAACTTTCAAAGTGAAATAATTAACAGTCAATTCTTAATAACTATAAATTAACCTCTGTTTTTTAACAGAGGTTTTTTTATACTTTTAAAAGAAAAATATCATGACTACGCGAGATCTTTATATCACTGAAAACAGAGGAGAATCACTTGGAATGATTTCTGAGTTTTCATCAGCGGAAGAACGATTTCAAAATGCAACCATCCGCCCTATTCTTAAATTGCAAAATGATTTGTTTATTGAAGTTTTTAAAAACTACATCACCAAGCATAAAAATGATTTTTATAGTTATTCAATTGAAAAGAAAAATCAATTTATAGAAACGTCTATTCAAAAAGATATCAAATTTAGAAATGCTTTAAAAGGAATGGTAATTGGTTTATTTACAGTTGAGGAATATGCTGAATATTTAAAAAATTCATCAAACCTAAATAAACGTATGATGAATATGCTAATTGAACGTTTAAAAAGTCAACTTATCCTTTTTGATTCTCAACAAGCTTCTTAATCGATTTTTCGAAAAACAGCAATAACTTGATCGGATTGTGTTAGTAATAATCGGTTATTCTTAATTTTATAACCTGTTGACTGTTGAATGACTTTTAAAAATGTAGTTTCAAAAGTTAAATTATTACATACCATTTTAGTAGAAATTATTTGTGTAAAACGGAGTAAATCTCTTTCTTGAGAAATACTTCCGTTAAATCGATTACATCCTGAAAATCCACTAATTTTTTTGGTAGAAGAATTAATTTCAATTGATGGCATATTGTTTTGGAATAGTGTTCTGTCCAATTCTTTTCCTTCTAAAGATTCCAAAACCCAATTATCATACAATCTATAATCAATACTGTACTTTCCACAACCCGAAAATAATTCTTCTTCAGAATTAAACCCTTTTTTCCATTTTATTTCTACTTTATAATCACTTTTTTGATTATTATAACCCTCGCAAGGTTGAGCATAAATAGAAATTTGTACGTTTTCATCACCGGATTGAACAGTATATAATTTGATATTTGCATCAGTTGCTCGAATGGGTTCCACATGAAGAGCAGTAAAATCAATTTGTTGTTGACTATTTTTAAATCGAATTTGTTGTTCAGAAATTTCTAATATCCACATTGAATCTTTTCCAACTGCTTTAAAATATCCTTCCTCCTTAGACTTTAACAAATTTGCCTCTTTTGTCATTATAGCAGAAGATGATTTTTTAGTAGTATCACAACTTAAAAAACCGATAAAAAACAAAATAATTACTATTCTTTTCATAGGAGTCAAATTTATATTGAACTATAAATTTACTCAATTTTGATGAATAATGATAACATGTTTTTCACTACGACACCAAAAAAAGTTGTTTTGTGGTGTAAACAATTCTTAATTTGATTGTTTTCGGACTTTGCAGAGAGCTAATTTTATTGAAAAAACTGAAATACAATACTCCATTTTATTCATTTTTTTGATTTTTTACTATCGTTTTACAAGTGTGTAAAGCTTAATGATAAAAATTTAAGGAACTTAATTATTTATGTAAAATACTGATATTTTTTCATTATTATTGTTAAAACGATTGATATGAGAGAAGAATACTTCAAATGGTACTCCCCCAATTTAAGTAGGGAAATTCAAATGTTAGTTTTTGGTCATGCCGGTTATCCGGTGATTTTATTCCCAACCTCTATGGGAAGTTATCATGAAAATAGAGACCAAGGTTTAATTGAATCGGCAAAATGGTATATTGAACAAGGACTAATTCAAATATTTTGTCCGGATAGCATTGATAAAGATAGTTTTTACAACAAGAATATTCATCCTTCCCATCGCATCCAAAACCATATTTGGTATGACAAAATGATTTGCCATGAAATTGTTGAAAAAGTCAAAAACAATACCTACTCCGGAAAAGTTGCCTTAGCTGGTTGTAGTTTTGGTGGTTATCATGCTGCCAATTTCGCCTTCAGACATCCCGGCTATGTAAGCCACATGTTTGCTATGGGTGGTGCTTTTAGCATCAAAAGTTTTATGGACGGTTATCATGACGATAATGTATTTTATAATAGTCCTGAAGATTTTCTTCACGGCTTAAATGATCGTGAACTTTGGAACATGGATATTATATTAGGTACTTCCAATTGGGATATTTGTCTCGATGCCAATTTAAAACTCAGTAGAGTACTCGCTCATCGTGATATTCCGCATTGGTTAGACATTCGTCAGGATCGAGAACACGATTGGCCGGTGTGGCGGGAAATGTTCCCTCATTATTTATCCAGAATTAAATATTTTTAAACAGCACTAAAAACAAAACAATATGAAAAAAATTGGAATCTTATTCGGAATGGAAGATACCTTCCCACAGGCTTTTATAGACCGTGTAAACTCAAAAAATGAAAAAGGAATAATTGCAGAAGCAGTATCCATCGATAAAGTGGTTCAAAATAAAGCTACGGAATATGCCGTAATCATTGACCGTATATCACAAGATGTACCTTTTTATAGAGCCTATTTAAAAAATGCTGCTCTCACCGGTACTGCCGTAATCAATAATCCATTTTGGTGGAGTGCTGACGATAAATTTTTTAATAACTGTTTGGCAGATGTATTAGGCGTTCCGTTACCGAATACTGTAATTTTACCTTCTGCAGAACATCCAACCGATACCACCAGTAAATCCTTTCGCAACTTAAAATATCCACTCGACTGGGAAGCTATTTTTGACTACGTCAAGTTTCCGGCTTATATGAAACCCTATGCCGGTGGCGGATGGAAAAATGTCTATCGCTTAGAAAATCGTGATGAGTTTTGGGATATTCACAGAGAAACCGGACAATTAGTGATGCTTTTACAAGAAGAAATTGTGTTTGAATCCTATTTTAGAGTGTATTGTTTAGGAGGTAAGTCGGTTCGAATTATGCCTTATGAACCCAGAAATCCGCATCATTTGCGTTATGTAGTGGATGGTCCACCGGCAGATAAAAAATTGTTGGCTACGATTAAAGACTACACGATTCGACTTTGCAAAGGATTAGGATATGATTTCAATACGGTTGAATTTGCTGTGCGTGACGGTATTCCTTATGCTATCGACTTTGGAAATCCTGCTCCCGATGCCGAAATTACTTCGGTAGGAAAAGATAATTTTGAATGGGTAGTTGAAGAAGCGGCTAAAATGGCTATCGAATACGCAAAAAAACATAAAGACGGACAAATGAATCTGACTTGGGGGACATTTATGAAAGATTCTGTAAATGATGCTAAACGTTTTTAAACAACTGCTAACTGACTTAAAATGAATGTGAAGAAACCATTACCTGTTTTTACATTAGGTGTAGAAGAGGAATATTTAATCATCGATCCCGAAACCCGTGACCTTCGCTCACACATGTCTAAAATTGTCGATGGAGCCAAAATTATTTTACAAGAGCAAGTAAAAGCCGAAATGCACCAGTCAGTGGTAGAGGTTGGAACCAATATTTGTAAAAATGTAAAAGAGGCTCGAGAGGAAATCACTTTTCTTCGAAAAAAGATTGTGGAATTGGCTGCTAAACAAGGATTAGTAGTAGGTGCCGCCGGAACGCATCCGTTTTCTAAATGGCAAGATCAACCTATTACGGATGACCCACGTTACCATAAT
>JAFLBT010000192.1 GCA_017302935.1 Flavobacteriales bacterium
TACATTCAACGCTTCACTATCGGTCAAATAAACTGCACCTCCGTTTTGAGAAGTGATATTGTCAATCATTGAACTTTTCCAGCTTACGAAAGAAGTATCGCCATCCAATCCTTCAACAACCAAACCGGATAAATAAGTAGCAAAGCCTTCGTTTAACCAAATGTCTTTCCATGTTCCACACGTAATTTTGTCGCCAAACCATTGGTGTGCCAATTCATGAGCGATTAGATTTCTACCAAAACTTCCCATAAAAGAAACGGTGGTGTGTTCCATTCCTCCACCCCAACCAAATTGAGCATGACCATACTTTTCATTCGAAAACGGATAAGTTTCAAATAAATCTTCAAACAAATCCATAATGGGTAAAGTAACCGCTAAACTATTTTGGGCAGACGTTAAACTTTCGGGATAAATATAATTCACAATCGGAAAATCATTTGGAGCAGTGCCGGCTTGTTGTGTAAAAATACTGTAGTTGGTAATGGCAATTGCCACTAAATAAGCCGGAATAGGATAACTATGATGAAAATGAGTGGTAGAAGTGCCGTTGCCATTATCTGTCAAACTTATTTGCACTCCGTTGGCTACACTTACATATTGAGTAGGTGCCGTCAAATAAATATCGATACTGTCAATTTTATCCGTTAAATCTTGTTTGCATGGCCACCAATCTCTGGCTCCAAATGGTTCTGATAAGGTCCAAATAATCGGAACACCACTGTGAGAACTTTTTGTAAAACCTTGTTCAGCCGTATCAGGAGAACCGGCATAGCTTACAGAAACAATACCTGTTGAACCGGCATTCATAGTTGAGGGAAGCGTAATAATCAATTCCTTTGTAGTAGCATTATGGTTAAATACTAACGATTGATTATTCATCATCACAGATCCAACTGTGATTCGATTAGCATAATATTGATTATTAGTATTGGTAATTCTTCCCAAATCAAACGTAATGGTTGACATGTTTTCCAAAGCTGTAAAATGTGTTGTAACATTTCCGCTGATGAAATAAACATTCGGGTCAATTGTGAATTCTAATTTTTGATACGTTACATCGTAATTAGCCGTATTCGGATTGGCTTCAAACGCCAACAATGCAGAACCTGATTTTAATTCTGCTTCCGCGATAGATTCTATGTCGTTTATATAGTTTTGGGCTTTCAGTTGACTACATAATAACAATAGAAGAAAAAGTAGGTTTTTTTTCATTTTTTTTGGAAATTATTGACCAAATGTATTAAAATGTATTGATTTTTCATATTTATCGATATTTTTTATGCTTTTTTTAGGTAGTGTTTGATTTTTATTTGGAACTATTTCTTTCCAAAACAATTGTGTACATTTGCCTTCGCAAATAAAGAAGAGTTATGTTACAATTGTCTGTTATCCGTGAGAACAAAGAAAAAGTCATTAAAGCCTTGGCAAAAAGAAATCTTGATGCCAATAAATTAGTGGATACCGTTTTAGAGTTAGATGAAAAAAGAAGAGCTACCCAAGTTGAGTTAGACAATGTTTTAGCAGAATCAAATGCGTTGTCGAGAGAAATTGGCGAAATGATGAAATCGGGCGAAAAAGCCAAAGCCGAAATTGTAAAACAAAAAACCGCTCAGTTAAAGGAAAAAAGTAAAGATTTGTCTGAGAAATTGGAAGCTTTTACTTCATCACTTTCAGAAGAATTATATAAAATTCCAAATACACCCGCAGATATTGTTCCGGAAGGAAAAACACCTGACGATAACCTTACGGTTCATCAAGAAGGTGATATTCCGGTTTTGCATGAAGGAGCGTTACCTCATTGGGATTTGG
The DNA here is from genome assembly GCA_017302935.1 of Flavobacteriales bacterium. GTDB lineage: Bacteria > Bacteroidota > Bacteroidia > Flavobacteriales > Flavobacteriaceae > Flavobacterium. The sequence goes on from JAFLBT010000192.1 coordinate 1,810, forward strand.
TAAAAAAATACGACATCATTGATTTTGAATTAGGAGTAAAAATCACCGGTGCCGGATTTCCAGTATATAAAGGAAAAGGAGCTAAATTGCAAAGAGCTTTAATTAGCTATTTTTTAGATAAAAATACTGAAGCCGGTTATCAAGAAGTACAAGTGCCGCATTTGGTAAATGAAGCTTCAGGTTTTGGAACAGGTCAATTGCCTGACAAAGAAGGGCAAATGTACCATGTTGGTTTGGATGATTTGTATTTAATTCCAACGGCAGAAGTTCCGGTGACCAATTTATTTAGAGATGTGATTTTAAATGAAAGCGAATTGCCTATTTTATGTACGGGTTATACGCCCTGTTTCCGTAGAGAAGCCGGTTCATATGGTGCTCACGTACGTGGATTAAACCGTTTACATCAGTTTGATAAAGTAGAAATTGTACGTATCGAACATCCTGAACATTCGTATGCAGCCCTTGACGGAATGGTAGAACATGTGAAAACAATATTACAAGAGTTAAAATTACCCTACAGAATTTTGCGTTTGTGCGGTGGTGATATGGGATTTACTTCTTCGTTAACCTATGATTTTGAAGTGTTTTCTACTGCTCAAGACCGATGGTTGGAAATCAGTTCAGTCTCCAATTTTGAAACGTTTCAAGCCAATCGATTGAAGTTGCGATACAAAGATAAAGAAGGAAAAAATCAATTGGTTCACACGTTAAACGGAAGTTCTTTGGCATTGCCACGTGTTTTAGCCGGAATCATCGAAAACTATCAAACGCCGGAAGGAATAGTAATACCGGAAGTGTTACGACCTTACACCGGATTTGATATTATCAACTAAAAAGTTAATCTTTATATAATCGATGTACTAATTAGCCAAAAAAAGCTAACTTAGTACATTGTTTTTTACATACCAATGCACAGAATCGTTTTAGTTTTTTTATTTTTCTTTTCAATGGCTGTTGCTCAAAATGAGCAATTGGCCCAACATTATTATGAACGCGGCGAATTTGAAAAAGCATTGGTAACGTATGAATCCATTCTTAAAACACAACCTGGCAATAGTATTTATTTTACCAGAATGGTTGATTGTTATCAGCAGTTAAGTCAATTTGACAAAGCAGAAAAAGCCCTTCAAGACCGCTGGAACCAATACAGAATGCCAAATATATTGGTCGAAATTGGATATAATTTTCAATTGCAAAAGAATGCCGAAAAAGCATTGGTAAATTACAATTTAGCCATAGAAAAAATAAAAGAAAATCCTTCCAATGTTTACTCAGTTGCGAGTTCTTTTGAGAAAAAAGTATTGTTAGATTATGCTTTACAATCCTATGAATTAGCCGTTTCTCTTGATCCTAAACTAAAATTCAATTACCAAATGGCTCAAATTTATGGGCAAATGGGGAAGCAAGATTTGATGATTGAAAAATATTTGCAGGAGATTTATGAAAATCCACAAAACAGTATCATGGTGCAGAATCAGTTTACTCGATTTATGCAAGATGAAGCGGGTTCCGGGTTTAATGAATTGTTGCGAAAAGCATTATTAGTAAGGGTGCAAAAAAGTCAAGAAATTTTCTGGAATCAAATGTTGAGCTGGTTTTTTGTACAACAAAAAGAATATGGAAAAGCTTTTATTCAAGAAAAAGCCATTTATAAAAGAGATCCGGAATCTTTTTCCAATATCATCAACTTAGCAGAATTGGCTATTGAAGAAAATGAAGACGAAATAGCTGGCGAAATTCTTCAGTTTATACTTGAAAACACTCAAGATTTAGATTTGCAAATATTTGCACATGAGCATTTGTTGGAAATTAAATTAGACAAATCTACTTCAAAAGAATATGCAAAAATTGAAGCAGAATTTGATTTTCTTTTGAAAAAATATGGAATAAATCCCTTTTCCATTTCCTTACAACGACTTCAGGCAGAGTTTTATGCCTTTTATTTGAATCAACCGGAAAAAGGAAAAGCGGTTTTACAAAAAGCGATGGAATTGCCTTTAAATCGTTTTCAAACTGCTGAAATAAAAATGCAATTAGCTGATATTTTATTGTTTGAAGAAAAATTCAATCAAGCTTTATTGTATTATTCTCAGATTGAAGAAGATTTAAAAAACGATGTTTTGGGTCACGAAGCAAGTTTGAAAGCCGCAAAAACCAGTTATTATAAACAAGATTTTGATTGGGCTTTAACACAGTTAAAAGTCTTAAAATCAGCTTCAACCCAATTGATTGCGAATGATGCGATGGAATTATTTCTGTTGATTAATGATAATAAAGTGGCTGATTCAACGGCAATTGCGTTAAAAAAATTCTCAAAAGGAGATTTTCTGTTGTATAAACACAAGTATCAAGAAGCATTGACTCAATTCAAAATCATTTTGAAAGAACACAAAGGGGAAGAAATTGAGGATGAAACGATTCTAAGAATTGGACAATCCTACGAAGAATTACAAGATTATAATCAAGCGATTGCGTTCTATCAACAAATTATAGACAATCATCCCGAAAGCATTTACCGTGATGAAGCATTATTTTTCTCGGCAGAAATCTATAACAAAAAATTGAATCAACCCGAAAAAGCAAAACCATTATACGAAGCCGTTCTTTTTAACCATCAAGACAGCATTCATTTTGTCGAAGCCCGAAAAAATTTCCGATTACTTCGTGGCGATTCTAATTTATAATAATTTAAATCCTTTTTCTGATTATCAATTAGATTTGGAACACATGAAACATGATTTTATACAACGTAACCATCAACATTGACCATAGTGTTCACGACAAGTGGATGCGTTGGATGCAAACCAAACACATCAATGATGTTTTAGCAACAGGTAAATTCATCTCGGCTAGAATGATAAAAGTTTTGGTAGAAGAAGAAGGCAGTATGACCTATTCCATACAATACACCGCGGAAAGCAAAGAAATGCTGGACCGCTATTATGAAGAAGACGCACCCCGATTACGCCAAGAAGGACTATCTCTTTTTGGAGATAAAATGTTAGCATTCAGAACGGAATTACTTGTAATTAGTGAGTTTTTTCCACAATCTGCCTTGCAATAACCTCAGTCCCTCAGAACCTTAGCTTAAAATGGAAAAAGTAAGAGCAAAAAAACACCTCGGTCAGCATTTTCTAAACGATGAAAATATTGCACAGAAAATAGCCGATTCGCTAACGTTAAAGGGTTATCAAACGGTTTTAGAAAT
>JAFLBT010000193.1 GCA_017302935.1 Flavobacteriales bacterium
AAAAATATTTACCAATGGGTGGCGAAACTTGTGCTGTTTTTGAATCCAGAACAAATTGTACTACAGCTCAGTTGGAAATGGCTAAATTCCATTGGTCATATTTAAATTTAGATTATCATCCAAATGTTATTAATGGTTGGCAGACAAATGACTGCTTCAGTGAAATTCAAAAGAAATTGGGATACCGTTTTGAATTGACCTCAGCTGTTTTTCCACAAAGTGTAACAGTTAACAGTACTTTACCGGTAACTTTAAACCTGAAAAATGTTGGATATTCTGCTCCATTTAATGAGCGTTATGCTTATATTGTTTTAAAAAATGCGGTAACAAATCAAACTTATTCGTTGATGCTTGAAGCAGATCCAAGAGATTGGTTAGGTACAAAATCAATAACTGAGAATTTGACATTACCAACAAATATGATTCCCGGAAGTTATAAAGTTTATTTACATTTACCTGATATTTATGAAAGCATTGCAAATAGACCTGAATACGCTATACGATTTGCTAACAATAATATGTGGGAATCGTCAACAGGATATAACGATTTAAAACATACCATTATCGTAAATCAAGCACTTAGCTTGGCAGATAATGATAGAGCTAAAGTTACTTTACATCCGGTTCCGGCATCTAATGAGTTGTTTGTAGAAATGGATACAATTGAAGACTATACTTTTACTATTTACAATTCAGTAGGGCAACAAATTAAATTGAATGCAACTCAAGTTGGTAACAAAGTTAGTTTTGATGTACAACATCTAAACAACGGAGTTTATTTCCTTCAATTTGAGAATGGACAAACCAAAGATTCAAGACGTTTTGTTGTGAAACACTAAATAATAATTTAATTGAAATAAAATAGCCGTCTCATTTTAGACGGCTATTTTTTTATTTTTTCTTTTTTTCTTTGAAACTATGTTTTAACCCAAATTGAATAGTATTGGAATAAAACTTATCTTGGTTAAAGATTTCAAAACTACCAACTAGAGCAGTGTAATTAAACAATCTATAGGAAATTGTTCCAGAGAAACGTTGAAATTCATCTGCATAATCATCTAAGAAATAGGCGGCTTCAGCTTTTGCTTTAAAATCATCTTTTTCCAAACCATAACTAAAAGACAATCCAGCACCACCAAAAAATCGTTTATCTAACATCCAATACGGATAACCGTCACCTAAATTTGTAGATCCTCTTACTAATGAAGATTCAAGGAATGGAACCCATTTAAATTGTTTTTCCTCTCCATCATCCCAACCGGTTCTTAAGGTAAACGTAATATCAATATTATTATCGGTTATAAAATCAGTATTATAATTACTTTTTGAATAATAGCTTGATTCAATTGCCAAACTAACATTTATCTTTTTATAAAAATACATACTCTGATAAAGGTTTGTTTGTACATGATAAATTTCTTTAGCATGACCAGGAGCGGTTTGAACAGGCATAACATTTATTTGAGCAGAACTAAAGTTTTTATTGTATGTTTTACTAATTCCCGCTCCAAATTGCATATAAAGCTCGTTAAAATTATCCATTTCTAAACGAATTCTTGACCAATACTGAAATTTATCATATGAAAAAGGATTTTTATACTGATACTCAATTCCGAAAAGATTTCTAAATTTATTTTGTTCAGAAATTGGAATAGTTGTCTCCTCCTCTGCTCTATTCATCATTCTTGTAAAGGTTGGATCAACAATAATCGTGTCAATAGTTGAACGAATTAAAGGATATAGTTCAGTATAAGTTGCCGCAATGCGATGTAAATTTTTCTTTTTATCATAAAAGTTGTAAGAATGTCTTGTAGTAAGAGACGCTTTTCTTGTTTGATTAGTTTGCAATTCATTTTCAGACTCAATAAAATTGCCATATTTAAGACGGTTGGTTTTTGTAAGTGATTTTTTTACGTTATCATAAAACAATTCAGAATGATTTTGTAATAAATCTTGTTGTAACATTTCATCTTGATAAATAACATCTTCATTAAGCATTTTTCGTAGGCTTTCCTTTTCTTTGGAATCTGGTAATTCATTTGCAATGACCCATGATTCTTTGAATTTACCCATTTCATGATAATAATTACTCATCAAGGCTTTTGTTTTATAATCATCTGGATTAGACTGGATATAATTATTATATTCACTGATTAGGATATCATATTGCTTTAACTCCATTAACCACTCCATTTTTGTAGCAAAATCAATTTCATTACTATAAAACGACCAATCATATGCTTTTTGAAACTGTTTTTCATTCGCATATAACCAGGTTATGTTGGTGGCCAAATCTTTAAAATCTGCATTGGGTTGAATTTTGTCTAATTCTTGTAAAGCAGTCTGCGGTTCATACCATAATAAATGTTGAATATAATTAAATAAACTTTCTTTTCCTGTATCAACGCTTAATAGTGTGATTAGGGCTTGCTTAATTTTTTCTTTATTTTCAGGGGTATTAAAGTCGGCTACATATCGATTGAGCAAATCTTTATCTCTTGGATTAACTAATAATTGTGCGTTTATCCATTTTTCCATGGCTAAATCATTCGGATAACCAATTAATTTATCCAATTCTTGCGAATACATTACGTTTTCTTTGGTAGGATATTTGGAGCAATGTTTTTCTAACATTTTCCACACTTCTTCTCCTTTATTTTCCCATGACATGTATTCTGCATATTTGTTCCAAACGGCATAATCAATTTTTGCTTCACTCAACATTCGTTGTTTTAATGCTTCTTTTTCGATTCGTAGTTGTTCTTCGTAATCATCAAAACTATCTGCACCATTTTCAAATTCTCTAACTTTTACAACATACGTATAGTAATCGGATTTGATTTTACTAAAAATAAAATCCAATTCTTTTTCTCGGTATTCACGATAATCTTTTAATGATAATTTGGGTTCATTGGTGTAAACTGAATATAAATATCCGTTTAAGTAAGGTGTTTTTGAAAAAGTAACAGCATTTTGTTTCAATTGTGATTCGATGTTTTCAGCTTTTTCCAATGTGCCATATAAAAACCAATATTGACTGTTTGACATTGAACTTTCCGGATTAATTTCTTCAACAATATATTGACCATTGTAGATTTTATGATTAAATTTAGATGCTCTCCAATCTAAGGTTACCGGTCCACCTTCAGCAGCGTTTAAAAAACGTGAGTGAGGAAATGCACGCGTAAATTCTTTCATGTAAGCATCAAACTCAGCTAAAAGTCCACCCTCTACCCCTTTTGTTTTTCTCCAGCCTAATCCTTTTGCATTGCGTAGTTCAAAATTACCGGCACTTTTATTAAACGGGCTAGGTATTTGATAGACATCATCCGGATGTACAAAGTGATTCCATATACCGGAATATAAATACAAAGAATGAATATTGTATTTAGAATTATCATCTACCACAAAACCACTTGAAATTCGAGGATAATCAAACATGTTGTGATGATAAGGATCAAAATCATATTCTCTATTTCCACCTTCGTAAGTTTCACCTAAATACAAACTACACATATAATTAATGGATGGTAAACCTTCTTTTAATTGTTTTAACCCCATTTGATCAATATAATTGGAAGGAGGAACATAAGAAACCGGCAAATCACCAAAACTACTGACTTTCCATTTTTTTTGGACTCCTTCTAAAGCAGTTACAATAAATTCTGGTTTTTTCCAATCTCTTTTTACTAATGAAACGTGATTATAACCATGAAAACCTAATTCGTGACCATTTTTCAAACAATCACGCATGAGCCAACTACTAACCGGTTCTACTCTATTGCTTAAGGTTACTTTTTTCTCATCCCATTGTGAAAAAAGAAATGGAGGATTGGTTTTTACATTATAATCAAATGCTGGTACAGCTGTATAGCTCACTTGGTATTTTTTAGCTAATTCTTTCATATCCGGCCACCAGATTTTTCTAACAAAATCAGAAATAGATAAATTCATTTCAGATTTAATAGGTTCCATTTTGGTATCGTATAATGGAGATGGAAAATCATCTAAAAAGATAGTATTGGTATTGGCAACCGGATATGGAATTGCTTCTAAGCCCATCATGATTCCGGAATACAACAAACCACGATCCATTTTTTCTAATTCAAAAGTAGTATTGAAATTTATCACCCTTCCTTCTCCAATTTTATTTTCAATGATAAAAGGAAATGAAGTATTATTGATGGCCGTAGCATGAATCTTAATTTTTGTTTTGTCAAAATTCTCTCCACTCATACCGTAATGAGTAATTGCACTTCTTACTGCAGAATTTTTCATAGTAGGAAGAAATGATTCCGTGAAATTGATTCCCAGTGAAGTAATATCGGTTGAGTATTCGGCATTAACTTTCATTCCTGCCATAAAACCAAAACGTTTGTCTTCGCAGGCAAAAGGTAGAAAAAGGGTCCCTCCATCGGATACAAATTTTAATAGCTTTTCTACAGATGCATCCGATAGTTTTTTTGTTTCTAAAACACAGATGACGCGAGTTGATTCTTGTATAGCTAAATTAGCATTCCAACTTTTAACATTTATATTTCGAAAAGGCATTTTAGTGTAATTGCACATTTTTTTCAAATGATTACTGTATTTTACACTCATAGGATTTTCAAAATCAATGATATATTCAATCACTGGAGGTAAATTTAAATCAGCATCATTATATCTTCTTAAATTTGATTCTTTGTCTTTATCGTTAGAAAACAAATCATTTTTCAGAGGATTTAAAGCGTCAAAATCAGCACAACTGAATAATGACAGCATCATAAACAGTACTAAAACTGTTTTGGGGTTGAAAGTAAAAAGTACACGGTTTTTCATACTTAATAGATTAGGTCATCAATTCTATTTGATTTGGGTTCATTTACTATTTCGTAAACGTTTACATAAGGGCTTTTATAAAATAAGGAAACTTTTCGTCCACGTTTTTTTAATGTTTCAATTTGATCCATTAATAAAGGTTCAATTTCATTTTGATCTGCAAAATGATTGTTTCGTTC
>JAFLBT010000194.1 GCA_017302935.1 Flavobacteriales bacterium
CTTGGCGAAAACAGATTTACACGGATTTCAAATGTGCTAAATTCGAAGTACTATTCTCTTTCAACTCCCTATAAACCTTAGTACCTTAGAGCCTTAGCACCTCAGTACCTTTTAAACTCTTAAACTTTTAAACTCATTTTGACAGCATTTGACGACATTTGACATGATTTGACATGATTTGACTGCATTTGACTACTTTATTGCTTTTTCTTAGGGTTTTGTTCGGTATTTGTTCGATACTTGTTCGAACGGGCTTCGGAAAAAGGGGGTGTTTTCCGAACAAATGTGCAACTAATGTGGAGGGAAACCCAAAAAAGAGCTGCTTTTTGTAGTATTATTTTTGGTTTTTTAACATTAAGGGGTTAAATTTTTTTAAGGTTCATTAAGAACAGATGTCACTCAGCACCTTAGCAACTCAGAGCCTCAGCACCTTAGCACCTTTTAAATTATTTTTATATTTTGTATTTCAATTACACGCCATATGAATATATTTATCCGAAAAATTGAGCACAGAGAAGCAACACGCATCGGTATTTTTTTTGAAAAGAATTATGCGATTCAGCAACAACTAAAAGGGATTGGTGCGTTGTACAGTAAGACGTTTCAATGTTGGTACATTGATTACAACAAAGTAGCCTATCAACAGCTCAAAGCCTTATTTCCCGATTTACAGATTCAGCAACCGGTGGCCGGCGAAACGAGTAGCCGTGACCTTCCACCCATAGCCAAAAGCGAACTTCAGTTAGGTTTACATCCTTCTGTAAACAACCCTGAACATATAACGAAAGTTGATTCGTTAGCCCATAAGTTGCGATTAGAATTGTTACCCAATTTAGGGAAATACTGGGTGTTTAAGATTCGGTATGTGCAATCAGTGGTTAATCAACTTAAGTTAGTGAAAGGAGTGTATTGGCATTCCACTTACAAAGTTTACATGGCCATGCGAAATCCAAAAGTGAAAGAAGCGGTTGAACGCATTTTGGAAGTTTCTGATTTCTTTCCCGAAAACTATTTAGAAAAAGAAGTTGTTTTTGAAGGAAAGTCGATTGTTTTGCGTCCGCATCAAGAGGATGTGAAATGGATGGAAGTGTATGTTCCCCCTTTGTTGGCCTTATTGGAAAAAGTAAAACGCATTTCGATGGTTCGTTACAGTAAACCGAATGCTTGTTTTTTATTACCTGCTACTCCGTCCGTTTATGAAGCGTTGGTGGCTCATTTTGAACCACATCGTGTAGTCATACAATTGGAATTACCAAATGGGTATTTAAACAAACGGAATATAATCAATAAAAAGCAAATTGATTTGGCGAGAACAAAATCACAACTTTTTTCAACAGTTCCGGAGCCAGCTCATCGTTTTGTTTCCAACTATGTTGATACGTTGATGGCTGTGAATTACAGTCCTTCCACGATTCGTACTTACACGCAACAATTTTTACAATTTTTACGTGATTTTGAGTATAAAGACCCAAAAGATATTACGTATAAAGAAACAGTTCATTATTTGGCTTCTTTAATGGAACGTGGATTGAGTGCGACCTCCGGTCATTCGATGGTGAATGCATTGCTGTTTTATTATAATCAAGTAGAACAAATTCCCGGATATGAATTAAAACTACCGAGACCGAAAAAGGAAAAGAAGTTGCCAAGTGTTTTAACGATGGAGGAATGTTTGTTGCTTTTTAGGGTAGTTGAAAATCCGAAACATAAGTTATTGTTGTTGATTGGTTATGGAGCGGGTTTACGCGTGAGTGAGATTGTGAATTTAGAATGGGGGGATATTTTGTTTGCGGAACACAAGATTCATGTTAAAAACGCAAAAGGAAAAAAAGACCGAATGGTGATGTTGCCTTACAGCATTGTTAGTTCGTTGGAGTATTACAAGCAAACGTATCAAACGAAAAAGTATGTATTTGAGGGTCAATTTGCAGGTGAACCTTATTCAACTAGAAGTGTACAAGAAGTCATGCGAATGGCTTTACAAAAGTCCGGTTTGGAAAAGAAAGCTACAGTTCATACGCTACGCCATAGTTAGAGAATGGAACAGACATTCGGTATATCCAGCAGTTTTTGGGACATTCGAGTATCAAAACAACAACGGTTTATACGCACATTAGTGCGAGTGCGGTGAGTAAAATACAAAGTCCGTTAGATCGGATAGCCGAACAAAATCATCAGAAAAAACTGGAATAAAAATTGAAAAAGTAAAAAAAGTTACATAAATTTGAAGATATTTACTAGTTGGCAGTAATGCCTGAAAACCCACAAACGACATTTAGATTTTAATGAGAAAACTGATATTTATTTTTGTGTTACTGTCTGGTTGTACAGACAAAGACAAATATGAAAGAGAAGAAATAAAAGTGTTTAATGACGTACTCGAAGAAGTTCTAAAAAAAAGGGATCCTTCCAGTTTATTGCCAGACAAGGACGAGTGGGAATTTGATCAATTGACTGGTGAAATTGATTCTGTAAGTACTTTAAGGTACTTTGATAGACAAACAAAGTATTTTGAAAGTTTTAATCATCTATTAACAATTAATGATACTTTAAAATCATTGAAAGAAATTATTCAAAAAGACCATTGGCTGGTTGAAGAACCAATATATGACTCATTAACTTCAAACTACCTGAAATTGGAGATTATTGAGAACAAAAGAAGTTTAAAAAATAGAATAATTGACCTTCGACAAATTCAAAATATTTGGGTTTATCGACAAATCGGTGATACCAAAAATTTGGACAACCGACCGATATCAAACATAAACCTTGAACTTTCTCGAGTTTCGTTTGACAAGGAAATGAAAATTGGGATGTTTTATTGCTCGGTTCTTGACGACAGCCAAACAGGTTACAGAACACTGATTTTAGTTAGAAAGAACTCGGACAAATGGGTAATGATACATGGTACAAATTACGACTGACTAAGGAAGGCACTACTGCCAACAACTGTTTTGCCTAATGCTGGCTAATTTACTAACTTTAAACACCTTACAATAATAAACTAAAGGTTAAACTGACAGTGACGGGCTCCAAAAACCAGCACTAGGCAAAGCAGCAATACGTTATAGCCAATGCTAAAAGACGACAACGACAATGAAAATAGAAAGAATTGTAATAAGAAATTTTAAGAGCGTCAAACATATTGACATTGCTTGTTCGTCAAAAATCAACGCTTTTATTGGAGAGAATAGCGTAGGAAAAAGCAACATATTTGATGCAATAAATTGGTCTCTTGGTCCAGTTTATCCATCTTTTAACTCGACACTTCCACAAGACCATTTTATGGGCGACCCTTCAAACGACATAAAAATCACTTTATGTTTTGACGATGGAAAATATTTACAACTAGCTGAAAACTGGATTGACCAAAGACAAAATCAGAAATCAGGTTTAAACTTATCAGCAAATTACATCACAGACATTGAAAGACAAAAATATTGCTCTGCATATCTTGGTGTCGACAGGTCAATTTTAGATTATTCACCTTCAAACAGATGGTCTTTAATGGGTAGAATTCTGCTTGATATAAACCAAATGTTCAAAGAACAAGAAGTCGTAAATGAAGAAACTGGAGAAGTTCAGAAAAAGACTGATATATTTAAAACAGAAATTGAAAAAATAAGAGATGAAATTCTGTTTACGGTTGAAGACCAAAACGGAACACAAGTAATGAAGAAATTCATTGAAACTCTTCAAAAGGAAACTGCGAAACAATTAAATCGACCAGAGAATGAACTAAAAGTCGACTTAAATTTATATGACCCTTGGAATTTTTTCAGAACACTTCAACTTGTAATTTGCGAGAATGATACAAATCTCTCTTTTCAAGCTTCCAATCTCGGTATGGGAGTTCAAGCATCAATTTCAATTGCTATTTTAAAAGCATATTCACAAATCAAACTTCAAAACAGCACACCTTTATTCATAGACGAGCCAGAACTATTTCTTCATCCTCAAGCTCAACGAAATTTTTATAAAGTCCTTTGCGAATTAGCTGAAGCTGGAACACAAATATTTTTTACGACACATTCACCAGACTTTTTGAACGTAGGTAGGTTTAATGAAACATTTATTGTTCGCAAAAACGCAATTGATGGAACTTATGTAAGATGTGCAAAGCCTCAATCTTTTGTTGAAGACTTACTAATTAGAAAAAACATAGCTTCATCAGAAGATGATATTTTGCTTCATTACAAAAATGCCTACGAAGAAACAGGCGATACTCAAAAAGCAAATGAAGCATTTTTTGCTAAGAAAATAATCTTAGTTGAAGGACAAAGTGAAACACTTTTACTTCCTTACTTTTTTGAAAAAATTGGCTTCGACTATATAGGAAAAGGAATTACAATAGTTCGTTGCGGAGACAAAAGCGAATTGGATAGATTTTATAGGCTCTACACTGAATTTGGTATTCCCTGCTTTGTGATTTTTGATGGAGACCACCATCACGCTGGAACGGCAGACGAACAAGATACAATTCTTAAAAACAAAGCACTACTTTCACTTTTTGGTATAATCGCAGACTTTCCAGATAACTTAGTTCACGAAAAGCACCTTGGCTTCTTTGAAACTTTGAATGAAAACTTGGGTATTCCAACTTCAAAAAAAGGACTGAAACTTTATAAACACATCAAACAAAATATTTTAACAGCGGAAAATGTTCCGAATTGGGTAACACAAATGACAGAAGCAATTGAATTATTGGAAGACAATACACCAAGTATTTTACTTAAACAGCCAATAGCACAACAATGAAAATTAAACTTGAGAGACATATAAGCACTGGCTATAACAGCACCTACCCAAAAGTGGCGGTTCAGTGGTTAAATCAAGCTTTGTGCTTCTATCAAAGTTTGTGCTTGGTTGACAGTGAAGTGCT
>JAFLBT010000195.1 GCA_017302935.1 Flavobacteriales bacterium
ACGAAGTGACATTATAACGGTTTTTGATGAACTTGACAAAACGGAAGATATTCTTAAGAATATCAGAAAAAAATTAAATGAGAGTCCTCTTCTTCAAAGAAATTGGGAAAAATTTCTTCAAGCATTTGAGGAGATAAGTCCGAATTTTTCACAGCGACTTTTGGAACGTTATCCCGACATAACGAAGACGGAGGTGCGAGTCCTCATTTTGGTTTTATCGGGTTTGAATAATCAAGAAATTTCTGAATTGTTATCAGTGACGGAGCGAAGTGTAGAAAAACATCGTTTGAATATCCGTAAAAAAACAGGATTGAAACGCGATCGGTCGCTGCATGCTGCTATGATGGAAATAATGTAAAAGATGCTCAGAGTGTGAGTATGTCTGAAAACGAAGAGACGGGGGAGATAGAGAGTCATTAAAAAATAGAGTAGTTTTTGAGTAGTGCTAATTCTTGTAAAGTGTTGTAATTTTGCCTATGAAAGTTAAGAATTAGAAGCAAAACAAATACTTAATCTCTATAAATCATAGACTTATCTGCAAATACACAATACTCTCACGGGACAAGTTATGACATCTCAACGCATGTATGCACAATTAGAAGAGCAAATCAATACAGTAGTGACTCAGTTTGAGAAAGAGCTTTGGGGAAGAGGTCCCCGTCATATTCGTACTCGTATTGCCTTTGATACGGTTCTGATTAAGGTGCTTTTTGAAAATATTAAAGCCGAAGAAGTACTCATACGACAAGGTAATTTCTCTCACGATACGATGAGGCGTTTGGTGATGGAGCAGCAAAGTACAGTTTTGTGTCAGCACATAGCAATTCATACGCAAAAGAATGTCGTCTCCTTTTTCTTTGACAATAAAAGCATAACAGGCGAAAGAATGTATATTTTTGAATTAGACGGAAAAGTGTAGCAGCAGACAGCGTTGTTTTTCGTATAGACATACATAAGGCAGATACAGCGAAACGCTCAGCATAGTGGCTGTGACGGTGCGCTCATACAGTATAAGCCGGATATATCTCGGATAGTTTCCAGAGATATGTTCGGCTTTTTTTTATGATTAATCGCACAAAGTGCATAAACATTTATTTAATTAACTTTTTGGAGTAATTGTATGAGAAAATTGTTATTATTTATGGCCGTAAACTTCATGATTCCGCTACTATTATGTAGTCAAACTGGTTTACAAAGTGTAGCTGAGTCCGGAGAAAATTATGGACTTGTCGGGTGGACTAGTACGGGGATCAATGGTATGACATTGTTTGGTGCTGCAATAAAGTATGGACCATTTAGTTTTGGTGATAGTTCTCAAATTAAAATTATAAAAGAGGTTTCAAGAGATACTGTTTTTCGGTTCATTAAAAATAAACAAGGGCAAGACGAATTGGTACATTATGAAGTTAAAAAAAGTTACCAAGTCGAAAAAAAAACAAAACCATGGTTAAAAGGTAATCTCAGCGTAGGATATCAGTACCTAAAATATGATTTGAATGAGTCAAAATTAACTGGCGAATACAACACAGAAGGTGTATATCTTGGAATGTTTTTTTCTTCAGATAGAATTTTTAAGATTGACGATAATATTCGACCATACATAGGGTTTAGTATAACATTTTTAAATGAAAAATCATTTTCTACAAATTTCACAGGTAGTACAATTGATTCCGTAACAAAGGTAACAAAAGACTACATTGACAAACCCAGTACGACAACAGCGTCAAGTAACTGGTTTAAACAAATACACTTAGGACTTGTAATTTACAATCATATACTTCTTGGTGTAAATTACAGTTTCTTAACAATAGAGAACATGACATCTAAGGACAAAAATGATAAAAGTATTGATACAGATGCACTGTATGTAACAAGACCGCCGAATCAACTCAATATAGATAACTTAAACTTTATGCTGGGATTTAGCTACTCATTTTAAATAAGAATTTGTTTACAATTATTTGTGATTATCTCTATAAAATACAATGATATTAACATTTTCTACGATAGTATGATGTTTTTTGAAAATAATTTAACAGCTAGAGAGGCTATAGGTATTTATTATGACATAAATCTTTTTGGTTTATAATTCTTTCAATTAACTTTTTTAATTAAATTTTTGGAGTTTTTTTATGATTAATGTACCTTCTTTTACAAAGGTATTTCGTGTGTTGGTAGTGTGGACATTACTGCTGACAACGCCTTCTGTTTTTGCTGCAGTAAATGAGAATGACAAGGCAAAAGCACAAGAATTATTGGCAAAAGCCATAGTGGGTTTTGAAGAAAACAAAGGTCAATTTATTGACCAAACGATAGACTGAATGATGGTGTGAAGTTTATACTCTATTTTAAAAAATTAAATATACAAACATATGAAAAATATAGCAATAAGTGATAGTGATATTAAGAAATATATAGAAAAAGTAGTTAACAATTTTGGACCTGATGAATCGGAATATGATAAATTCAGCAATATGATTGAAATGTTGATTGATAACATAGATGACCATACAGAAATTCACAGTTTTATTGATAAATGCGAATTTTTGAGAACTGTTGATTCAATAATGGGTCATAGTAGACTTAAGCCATGCGGATACTCAGGTGACTATCTCTTAATTGAACGTATATACAAAAATTCTATATCATATAACGTTAAGTATGAAAAATGGGATCGTTACTCGCTGAATACTCCTGCTGCTCAGGCTGTTAGGAACCGTAAAGAATATTTCTGTGAAGTAATAAAAAATAATATAAATAAATCAAATAAAAATATAAAATTATTAAACGTGGCATCAGGTCCGGGTCGAGACCTTTACGACCTTTATAGTTCAATAGATCCACAAAAATTATCTACAACTTGTCTTGATGCTGACATAAATGCGGTTGAGTATTCAAAAATCGTAAATAAAAACTTTAACAACTACATTAGTTATGTATCATGTAATGCTTTACGCTTTAGACCCAAAGTCAAGTACGACATTATTTGGTCAGCCGGACTCTTTGACTATTTTGATGACAAAACATTTATTCTCGCTTTGTCTTTATTCAGGGAGTGGCTTGACGTTGATGGTAGTATAATTATTGGAAATTTTAGTCCATCCAATCCTTCTAAAAAATATATGGAAAAATTTGGTGATTGGTATTTACATCACAGGAACGAAGATGAATTGTTAGATCTTGCTATAAAATCGGGTTTCAATGCAGAAAATTGCTATATTAAATCAGAGTCTTTGGGTATTAACCTGTTTCTCCATTGTTAAAGTCATAATCCTTCTAAGTTGTTAATATGATATACTCATATAGTTCCTTCATAAAGCTATCATTAATATCCGATTGACCAAAATTACAAGTGTTAACCATGCTTATATTTATAATTCACAGTCAGGAAAATAGTGATAGATCCCAACTTGTACTCCAAGATTTACTTGGCAATACGGTTATGACTATTGCAGAAGGTACACAAAAAGCGGGTACTTATACGGTGGAATGTAATACTGAAGGACTTTCTTCCGGTATGTATCGCCTTGTATTAACGACAGCAACGGGTACTATCAGCACACCGATGGTGATACAGCGATAATCATACGTCTCTCTAATTACGACGAGGAGGTTCGCGCCTCCTCTTTTTTTTTATATTTGTCACAAATTATAGTTCTTCAATAGACACTCAACAGTATGGAATTACTTTTACTGCAAGCAAAAAATGAAAAAAGGATAGTCAAACGTATTGACTTATACCTTAATCTTATCAAAAAAACTATAGCACAGAATTATAATAGGGTGTGGGAGATTATTGAGCTTACGGATAGTTTGTTGAAGAAAGTAGTTATGTCAAAAAACTACAAAAAGAATCAAAGCATCTACCGAAATCAGTACATAGAACTATGTATGTATAAATGTCATTTGTATTGGTTGCAAAAAGAAAATCAAAAATTGAAAACATTGGCAGAAGAAGTTGCACCTGATTGTGAAAGCACTCCTTGTGCCATAAGAATAATCATTTGGTATTCGCAATCGCTTTCTGATCAAGGGAAATATCCTGAATCAGAGGCAGAGCTAGATAAAGCAATTGAGATTTCCAAAAGACATGGATGGACAAATGAGTACTGTATTGCTCTACGATTAAAAGGAAGTATCCTTTTCTATTATCACAAAAATCATACATCGGCAATTTCTGTACTCAACGAAGCTGAAAAACTCTTAGACCCACAGAAGGAAGAAGAATATCAGACATTGATTAACATTAGGTCATCAATGGCTATGGTATTGACACATTGTGAAGCATTTGCTTTAGCAATACAATATTATTATGATACACTACAATTTCATATCAATACAAAGAATACCATCAATATCATAAGTTGCTATGGTAATCTTGCAATATTACATGTGAGAATTAATCATATTGATCAAGCTATTGGATATTTCACATCTGCATTAGAATATGCCCAACGTATTAATAATGAAAAATTTATGTGTCAACTTAAGATTGACATAGCAACGACAATACTTTTAAAAATCAATCTTAGCGATAATGATTTATTAGAGGCATACAACTACCTTCACCATGCCAAAAATTTTGTCTCATTACTGAGTTATACACATAAATCACTTTTGTATCAAAGCTTATCTGAATACTATTATAGAATACACAACTTTTCTCTGGCAGAAGAATGTATCAATATATCTATGACAATGGCAGAAGAAACAGGTTCGGACAAACGCTCACTACTCTGCCAACTTGGTAAAATTTTTATACATCAAGACAGGAATATCGAAACTATAGAAAAAGGCATACAAATATTGGAAGCAATATATCCAAGCTTTGATGGA
>JAFLBT010000196.1 GCA_017302935.1 Flavobacteriales bacterium
CCCCAACCGTCTAAAATCATTAAAATTACTTTCTTATTCATGTTCGGTTTATTTCGAACAAAGATAAGTAAAGCGAGTTTTTTTCAAGCGAAAGATTATGATTTTTTAACCCAGTTTTTTGCTTTGTTGTAATCTATAAAATAACGTAAACTCACCGAAAAAACATGATTTAGATTGTCTTCAAATGTTTTAGAAATATTTGAGCCATAATTTTTGTCAATATCACTTCTGAAATCTTGAGCATTATTTCTGTATAAAGCTGTAAGCTGACTTCCAGGAGCAAACCACCATGAATATGACAAATCAAAATTCCACAAATTGAAATTAGCATTTTTATTGGTTGTATAAGCTTCGTTTTCTGTAAAAGTTCCGTCTTCTAATAAGGTGTGATATTTGATGTTTTCAGCAAAAGACCAATAATGACGAGTAGATAAATTGAAGGTCATTTTTTCATTTATGGCAAATTTTCCGGAAATGGAATTGCTAACGGTTGTTCTATTTCGTTCGGCTAAAATTATATTGTCATCTTCGAAATCAACCCATCCAATATCACTGTTTTGACGGTTAAAACTCGTTCGATAGACTAAGGTCAATTTGTCTGAAAATCGGTATCGTGGACTCACAAATAGTCCGTAACCCCATCTGTTTTCTTGTTCCGTTGTAAAAATGGAAGGTTCAAAATCAATTGCAAATTTTCGATTATAATTGGAAGAGAAATACGCCCAAAAATTAGCATTTACAGGAATTTGAACCACTCTACCCGGTATTCTGGCTTCATAAAAATCATACATCTTAGCCGGACTAAAACCAATTCCGTAACCAATAAAATCATTCTTAAGTGTGCTCGAATTTACATTGACATTAATATAGTGTTCCATTGATTTTCCGGTGGTGTTTTCAAATTGATTGTAATAATTGAAATTGATACGGAAGGAATTAAAAACCTTTGTTGGGTTTAAAATTCTGTAATTTACATTGGTATATATATTATGATAATTCGTGATAAAGTTGATGCCTAAATCATTATTGTCAAATTCTTTAGACATGTATTTTGAAGCAATTGAGTACCGTAATTTGCCATACGTTTTTGCTAAATTCAAATAGGCAGTATATCCATTGTAATTTCTTTCATCATACACACTACTCATCTTTAAATCGCCGGAAACATTATATTTATTGCCTTTTGAATTTAAATCATATACCAAAGCGGTAACATTTGCATCTCTAAAATCGCCAAATCTCGTAACATTTGTATTCACAAAAGATACAGATGAATTTTGGTTAAAACGTTGATCAAAAACCAATACACTATAATTAGTTAATGGTTCAACTAACACACTTCGTGTTTCATCGGTTTCGGTATTTTTGACCTTCACAAATGTTCTTTCGGTAATCGCATTTAGTAGTCCAATTCCTAAACCATCTTTTGTGCGTCCCGAAATTTTTAATGCATTAATCAAATTTACCGCTTGAGGGAAATCCTGAACGGTTTCGTTTTCATTCAATTCAGGATAGGTACTCGGCGGACCACCAATTCGTCTGGAATAAACCAAATCGCCTTTAGAAAACAAATCAGTTCCTTCTGTAAAAAAAGGTCGATTTTCGTTAAACTGTTGTTCAAAAGGACCTAAATTTAGGACTACATTATCAAAAGCCGCTTGACCAAAATCAGGTACTAAAATAGCATCAAGTGTAAACGATTCATTGATGCCGTATTTGATATCCATTCCTATTTTACCGGTGCTTTTTGTTCCATTATTGTTTGATTCAACATAGCCTGATGTATAGGGAATAAAAAATAATCGAGTAGGCGGTGTGATGTTTTTAATCCCTTTTAGTTCGCCGGCTTGATTGATAAATGATCCTATTGCTCTATCAATAGGATTCCAAGTAAATTTTTGACGAAATCGTCTTAATTCTCTAAAAAAATTAATTCCCCACGTTTGATTTGCCTCTGATGAAAAACGCAAAGCTGCGTAAGGAATTTCCATTTCAACTTGCCAACCTTCTTCGGTAATTTGCACAGCACTGTTCCAAATGGCATCCCAAGAATAATCTTCGCCATTTTCGGTGGCTAAACAATCCATTTGAACTCCAGATGCCGAGACAAAAAAGCGAAAATCTTGTTGACCATCATTGAAACCATTCACAAAAATGCCAAATAAGTCAGCCGTTCCAAAGTTATCACGTTGTGTGATTTCTTTGTTGATTAAATGCACCTCTGAGTCGTAAAGAGTAGCCGCAATATAAAGTGCATTATTGTCGTAAATCACTTTGACTTCTGAACGAAATTCTTTTTTTTCCGGTGTTCCATTGTCCGGTTCAAACATAAAAAAATCTTTAGCAATTGGCGTTTTCATCCAAATACTTTCATTGAATTTTCCGTCGATGGTTATGGATTCTTCTGAGCGAATGGCTTCTGTTTCTTTTTTCTGTCCAAAGGAAAGAGTAGAACAACAAATTAAGGTACAAAAAGTGAGTTGATTTATGATTTTCATGTTGATTGATGATGATTCATTTGCTTGAAAAAAACCTTTTTTAAAGCAAACATTTCTAAATAGACGTAGTTTTTGTTTTGTTGTTACAGTTGAATACTAATTTTCTTTTTTCTTCGTTAATCCTACATCATAACTTAATTTATAGTGAAATATTTGATTTTTAGAGAAATAAATTTGCTTTTAAAATTTTAATTTATATTTTTGGCGTCCCAAGTCTAATTTTTAACCTATAGAATACCAATGAATTACAAGCTTTTACCGGTGCTGTTATTTGGATTGTTTTCTTTTACCACACCGACCAAAAATACCACAGACCCAAAATACATTGCTGCTTCAACTAAAACTGCTTTCGAATCGAAGGTATTTTCATTGTACAATAATTTGAACAGCAATAACTTTAAACTTCCTCAATTAGAAAGTTTTTCAAAAGCGTTAGAAGGGTTTTATCAATTGAAACAAAAAGGAATCATCCAAAACGATATTTTAACGTTAGTTGATTTCAGTTTATCTGCCAATTCAAAACGCTTGTGGGTAATTGATATGACCACTAACACCATTTTATACCACACCTTAGTGGCTCATGGTAGAAATTCCGGTGAGGAATTTGCAGCTACTTTTTCAAACAAATCAGAATCTTTTCAAAGTAGTTTAGGGTTTTATCTTACAGGTGAAACGTACATTGGAAAACACGGATTATCTTTACGGTTAGATGGTTTAGAAAAAGGAATTAATGACAATGCTCGTGACAGAGCGGTGGTAATTCACGGAGCCGATTACGTTTCTGAACAATTTATCAAACAAAACAAACGATTAGGTAGAAGTCAAGGTTGTCCTGCTTTACCGGTTGAATTAAATCAAGAAATTATTCAATTGATTAAAGAAAAATCGTGTTTGTTTATTTATCATCCTTCCAGAAGTTATAAAATTGCCTCGAAATTAATTTCGTAGCTTTTTATATAAATCTTGATCTAGTCTGTAAATATCATCTCTAAAAATCAACTTTTTGTTTTCGCACCAAGCCGTCCAATATAAAAGATGAACATAAATTGGTTTAGTGATGTTTACATTTTTGGTTTTGGCTTCTGCAATTACTGCATCTATTTTTTCTTTGTTCCAATTGATTGAATCGGCAATTAAATATTCCGTTAACTCAAAAGGATCCTGCACTCGCACACAGCCAGAACTTAACGATCGGTTTTCTTTTTCAAAATAACCTCGAGTGTTTGTGTCATGTAAATAAACAGAAAAGCGATTTGGAAACATAATTTTTACTAATCCTAACGAATTAGATTTTCCCGGAGTTTGCACATATCGATACGATTTTCCTTTTGATGGGTTCCAATCAGAGGGACTAACTACATTACTTCCGCTGTATATAGTGATGTTTTTTGTGGCAAAATAGCTTCTGTTTTTGGTTGCAGCCGGAATAACATCTTCTTTTAAAATAGTCGGTGGAACAGTCCAAGTTGGGTTGAAAACGATATAACTCAATTTTGAAGAGAGTATTGGTGTGCTTCTGCTGGCTTTTCCAACTATGGTTCGGTGCGTTCTAACGGTATCTTTATCATTAATCACACGTAATGTATAATCGGGGATATTAACGATTACGTATTCTTTTTCAAATATTCTGGGATACCATCTCCAACGTTCCATGTTGGCAATAATTTGTTCTTTTCTTTTTTGTTTGGTAAAATTAAAGGATGCAATCGTTCCTTTTCCAATCACACCATCTGGAGCTAAACCATGCCGACTTTGGAAATTTTTTACGGCATTAAAAGTCGATTCATCATATACATTGGTTAATGAATCCGGAGCTTTCATTTCTTTCCAATACGAAAGCCTTTTTTTGATTTCAATGATTATTTCATTGGTGTCGTTTAAAACAATTTTGTCTTTGATTTCAAGTTTTTTGAAATTTTCATCTGGAAATTGTTGAAGTAATTTTAGACTTTTTTTCAACCGTTTATAAACTAAATGAGGAGGTGAAATTTCATTCAGAGCATAATCAAAAGAGTCTTTTCGTTGGAATTGTAAGAGTAACTTTTGTTCATCAATTTTATTTTCTTTCAAGTCCCAATCCTTGTATAATTCTTTGGGGTTTAAAGAGCCTTTTGCTGTTTTGGAGATAAACTTTTTAAGGTTTTTTGTGAGTAAAATATCATAGTCAATCAATTCTTTGTCAGAAAGTTTAGCAATTGATTTTTCATTTTTATTGATTTTTTTTAAATCAAAATCTTTCGGATTTAAACCTTCGTCCTCAACATTGTTTAAAACGTTTAATAGTGATTCTCTACAATTATATGCCATCCAAAAGGTTCT
>JAFLBT010000197.1 GCA_017302935.1 Flavobacteriales bacterium
CAATCAGAAGCGGAAATGCGAACGGACATAGGTTTTTGTTGTGGAAAAACATTTCGCATTTCAGTAAATACGCGTAAAGGGAATTTGATTCGGTTTTCAATACTTCCGCCAAATTCATCTGTACGACTATTTGTCAACGGCGATAAAAACGAAGCTAATAAAAATCCGTGATGTGCTTGTAATTCAATCATATCAAAACCGGCTTGTTCAGCGTTTTTGGTGGCTTGGACAAATTCAATAGTGATTTGATCCAGGTCTTCTAAAGTCATTTCCTTCGGAGTTGCCATGTTGGAATGGAATGGTATAGGAGAGGCAGAAAGCAATTCCCAAGCTTGTTCAATCGGTTCATTTTGTCCTTCCCAAGGTTTTTTAACAGCACCTTTTCTACCAGAATGTCCGAGTTGGATTCCGATTTTAGTTTGTGTGTTTTGGCGAATAAAATCAGTAATTTTTTTCCATTCAACTACTTGATTTTCATTGTAAATACCTGTACAACCTAAAGTAATACGTCCGGTTGGTGAAACTGCTGTCATTTCAGTTAAAATCAATCCCACTCCTCCGGTTGCTCGACTACCGTAATGTACCAAATGCCAGTCGTTTACCAAACCGTTTTCGGCAGAATATTGTCCCATCGGAGCCATTACAATTCGATTGGAAAGTTCTAAATCTCTTAATTTAAAAGTAGAAAATGCCGCCGATTGATTTTTGTCATTGACATTGCAATTGTCATTGAATTCTTTTAAAACTTTATCCGTAAATGATTTGTCTCTAATTTGTAGATTTTCAAATGTCACTTTTTTGGAACGTGTCATGCATCCAAAAGCAAATTGATAGAAAGGATGTTGCATGTGTCTTTCCATATTTTCAAACCAATCCAAGGAAACCAGTGCGGCATATTGAATCATTTCTACCGTATTTCTGCGGGATTTGTCGTATTGTTCAAAAGCGGCTTGCACATTATTGGGATTGGCAATCACGGCATCTGATAATCCAATTGCTGAATCCATCGCCAATTTGGTTCCGGAACCAATAGAGTAGTGGGCGGTTGCTTTCGCATCACCCAATAAAACAATATTGTTGTAAAACCATTTTTCGTTGGTTACGTGCGGAAATTGTCGCCAATGTGATTTATTGGAAATAAGCGGATGTCCGTCTAATTCATCTTTGAATATTTCGGCTATTTTTTGAATGGTATCTTCTTCATTTGTGACTTCAAAACCTATTTTTTGCCAAGTTTCATCGCTACATTCAAAAATCCAGGTACTCATGCCTTCTTCGTATTGATAGGTGTGAGCCACGATGGTTCCAAAAGGCGTTGTTCTGAAAAAATAAGTAAACGCATCCAAGGGTTTGGTAGAGCCTAGCCAAACAAAACGGTTTTTCTTGAGTTCGATTTTGGTACCGAATTCAGAAGCAAATTGCGTTCGAATGGCACTTCCAATTCCGTCACAAGCCACAATAATATCTGAATCGGCAAACTGACTTAAATCATCTACATTTTGTTCAAAATGCAGATTAACACCTTCTTCACGGCATCGTTGGTGCAATAATTTTAATAACGTTTTACGCGAACAGCCACAAAATCCGTTTCCGGAAATGTTTACGTTTTGTCCGTCACGGGCGATAATAATGTCATCCCAATAGGCAAATTCACTTCGAATGAGTTCATACGATTGTACATCACGCATCAAGAATTCACCTAAGGTTTCATCGGAGAATACCACACCAAAACCAAAACTATCGTCGGGTTTATTGCGTTCGTAAACATCAATTTGGCAATTGGGCATTGCTTTTTTTGTTAGTATGGAAAAGTAGAGTCCGCCCGGACCACCGCCGATTACTGTAATTTTTTTCATTTTTTGCAAAGTCGCATTTGACTACATTATTATTTTATTTCAATCTTTCTAATTTTTAAAATCATTTTTTTGAACACAGATTAAAGAAATTTAGAAAATTTTTAAAATCTATTTTGTTTTTAATTCTTCATATTTCTCGAATTTTTAAAATCTGTGTTCTCAAGATTTTACGCTCTTTTAATCGAAAAAAGTTCACCCAACGTACTATAATTCGAACCTGCTAAACGAGCCACAGGTTTATAAACATCCAAATTAATTCGACTGTTTTCCATTAAAATGGAATCGTCAATATGTATCATTTTTATTTTTCCAATCACAATACAAGCACCACCTCCTTCATTATTATCCATAAAATAGTGATGAATCATTTCACATTCCAAATGAATCGGACTTTCTTTGACGCGTTTGGGTTTGATGAAAACGGAGTCGATAGGCGTGAGGTTGGTCAATTCAAATTCATCTACATCGGATGGAACCATTGCTGAAGTGGCATTCATTTGATCGACAACATCCATGGTTACCAAATTCACCACAAATTCACCATTGTGCAACACATTGTTAAGTGTATCTTTAAATTGATTATTATCTCTACGGGTGGAAAACATCACACATGGCGGATCGCTCGAAACCATATTAAAATAGGAGAAAGGTGCGAGATTATTGATTCCGTCTTTGTCAATGGTAGATATCCAACCAATTGGTCTGGGAATGATTGTTCCGGTTAATAGTTTATATAAAACAGAAGGATCTGTTTCATCCGTTTTAAATTGCATACGTTTAGTGTTGTTTCTACAAATTAAAGAAAATAGCATGAATATTTACATATCCCTAAGGCTAAAATTTATCTTTTTTTAGATGAAAAAGGTATAACTTATTATGATTTACTGTTTTATTATAATTATGCAATAATTATGAAGAATATAATTTTTATCCAATAAAATTAAGCACTTTGTAAATTTTCATTAAAAAAAATTATAAAAAATGTTTTTGTATAATTGCTAAATTAATATATTTATGCAAAATTTTTATATATGGAGATTTTAGCGTGTCCGAAATGCCAGAACAATCAGATTGTTAAAAGTGGCATTATCAAAGACAGACAAAGGTATTTATGCAAAAAATGCAATTATTATTTCACCGTAAATAAGTTAGGCAAAAAGATAGATGATTACTATGTAACCAAAGCACTTCAGTTGTATTTAGAAGGATTGAGTTACCGCGAAATTGAACGCATTATTGGGGTTTCACATGTAACGGTTAGTAATTGGGTAAAAGAGTTTAAAATCAAAAAACCGGCACATACTGACTATCATCCCACCTATAAGATTTATAATCATTTAGAACTGGTTGAATTCTTAAAATCCAAAGAGCATTTGAAAGGAGCCGGAATGATTATAACCGAATTGGGGGATAAGTTTATGCTAATAAAATGGGAGCGTTTCAAAGATTAGCTATAGTATTTTACAAAAATATATAACAAAATTTTTTTCTGGATTTTTTAAATAGAATTTAGTGGAGTCAAAAAAGACAAACTAACCCTTATTTAACCAAAATTCTATTTATGAAAAAAACTATTTTAATTCTTAGTCTTTTGATGTTTTCCGGCCTTGTTTTTTCGCAAGGTTCACCGGATTACGGAGGCGGACTAAAATTTAATTTAAATCCGGAAGGAACCAAATACATGCGGTTTATTGCATGGAACCAGATTTGGTTACGTTCCTCTGAAATGAATCCCGGAACCATGATTGGCGATGAAGCCTTAACAAAGCAAGAAGACATTGGTCTTAGACGTTTGCGTTTATTGGCATACGCACAAATTTCTCCGCGTTATATGATTGTAACGCATATTGGTATTAATAATCAAACTTTTATCAATGGTGGTGCATCAGGTTCAGGTGGAACCGGCGGTTATGGAAATGGTAAAAAACCAGGATTGTTTTTTCATGACGCTTGGAATGAATATGCAGTTGTGTTACCAAAAGAAAACAAACCTTTTAGTTTAAGTTTAGGTGGAGGTTTGCATTATTACATGGGATTGTCTCGTATGACCATGTCGTCAACGTTGAATTACTTGACCATTGACGCACCAATATTTAATTGGCCGTTGATTGAAAACTCCGATCAATTTGCCCGTCAAATCGGAATTTTTGCTAAAGGAAAATACAATCGTTTTGAGTACCGTTTGAGTTTAAATAAACCTTTTGCTACCAACAATGTTCCGGTTGATGTAACAAATTCAGATTTGGCAAGAGCTGTAGATAATAATCACAATGCCAAATGGTCTAAAGCAGGTTATTTTGAATATCACTTTATTGAAAAAGAATCGAATTTCCTACCTTTTAAAGTGGGAACGTATTTAGGAACTAAAAAGATGTTCAACGTAGGTGCCGGATTTTATACCGCACCAAGCTCGACGGTTACTTCAGTTAATGGAGAAATAGATAAACATGCTACTAATTTATTTGCCGGTGATGTCTTTTTAGATTTACCTGTTGGAAAAAAAGAGAAAAAAATGGCAGTAACGGCTTACAGTGTATTTTATTCGTATGATTTTGGGCCAAACTATTTGAGAAATATTGGTATCATGAACGAAGGAGTTGCTGATGCAGCTTTTACCGGTAATAAGGCTTTAGCAGGTCCGGGAAATCTTCAACCGATGATTGGAACTGGTACAATTTGGTACACCCAAGCCGGATTTTTGTTGCCTAATTCAAGTGAAAAACCGAAAGTAAGAATTCAACCTTATGCTGCATTAAGTCACAAAAATTTTGAAGCTTTAGAAAAATCAAGTAATCAATTTGATTTAGGAGCTAATTTCTTTTTAGATGGTCATCATGCTAAAATAACTGCACAATATTCAAACCGTCCTGTTTATACTGCGGTTGATAAAAT
>JAFLBT010000198.1 GCA_017302935.1 Flavobacteriales bacterium
GAAATGGCATAAATTGAATCCGCATGAAAGCGAAGAAATGTGTAGCATGTTTACCATGATATCCGATTATGAAGATACCATCAATGCCATTTATGATAAAAGACCCAAAGTAGTAATTGCCGCTAGTGGAATGATTACCGGAGGAAGAGTTTTGTCGTACCTTGAACGTTACATTAATAAACCCGAAAATACTGTGATGCTGGTTGGCTATCAAGCCGAAGGAACTCGAGGGCGTAAATTATTGGAAGGTGCCAAAGAAATCAAGTTTTTCGGTAAATATTATCCCGTTGAAGCCGAAGTGGTTTTAGTCGAAGGACTTTCCGCTCATGGCGACCAAAAAGATTTACTCAATTGGTTGAGCGACTTAAAACAAAAACCCCAAAAAATATTTTTAGTGCATGGCGAAAATGAAGCAGCCGACACGTTGCGATTCAAGATTGTTGAACAATACGGTTACGATGCTATGGTGCCGCTTTTAGGTCAAGTAGTTGAGATCTAATTCAATTAACAATTTTTTTAATCAAACTAATGTAAAAAAAAGTAACTTTGCAGCATGAATTTCAAAAAATGCATAAGTGTTATAATGGCTTTTTATCTGCTGATTTCTTCCAGCGGATTGGCTTTAAATGTGCATTATTGTGGTGATACAATTGCCTCTGTTTCATCTGTTTTTAATACGGAAGAACCTTGTGGAATGGATATTCAACTTGAAGAAAAAGCTTGTTGTGCCATTTCTTCTGATACCCACGACGGTTGTTGTTCCGATGAAACCATTCAAGCCGATTTGGATGATGTGGTGATCAAACAACTGCATTTTGATTTGGATTATGTTTCGGTTTTACCCGTTTTAGCATTTACTTTTTTTACTCCTAGCGAGGAATCAATTGATAATCAAATTTTAGATTATTATTGCGATGCTAATGCACCGCCGCTGTATCAATTGTACTCTCAATATGTTTATTACGCCTGATTTTAGATTAAACTACATTTCACTTTGGTGAAAAAAATCACGTTTAATTTAAAATCCTTTTTAATGAAAAAACAAGTTATAGGATTTGTGTTTTTGTTGATTTCATCTTTGTTTTTTGCACAAGAAAAAGTAACAGGGAAAATCACATATGATACAAACCAACCTTTACAAGGAGCCAATATTTACTGGCAAAACACCCAAATTGGAGCAGTTTCTGATGAAAATGGAAATTTCTCTATTCCATTTTCAGTCGAAAACACGGTTTTAGTAATTAGTTATGTAGGTTTTAAAACCGTTAACTTAACCATTACAGAACCTAAATTTATTACCCAAAATTTAGAATTTGATACCACTTTGGATGAAGTTACTTTGACAAAAGTAAGAAAATCACTTCAAAAAAATTATTTAGCTCCAGCGAACGTACAAACTATGACAAGTAAAGAATTGCTTAAAGCAGCTTGTTGTAATTTGTCTGAAAGTTTTGAAACCAATCCGTCTATTGATGTCAATTTTTCGGATGCCGTTTCGGGAAGTCGTCAAATTAGAATGTTAGGTCTTACAAGTCCTTATATTTTAATGACCGAAGAAAATATTCCGGCTATTCGTGGTGCTTCGCAAGCCTACGGACTTTCATTTGTGCCCGGAACGTGGGTAGAAAGTATTCAAATTACAAAAGGAGCCGGTTCGGTTGCCAATGGTTTTGAAAGCATTTCGGGTCAGATTAATTATGAAATGATAAAACCACACAATGATATTCCGTTTTTTTTGAATGCTTATGGCTCAACGGATTCTCGTTTTGAATTGAACACTCATTTCAATAAAAAAGTAACGGATAAATGGGCAACCAGTTTGTTCCTTCATGGAAATGCCAGAGTGGCTAAAAACGATATGAATGACGACGGTTTTCTGGATAATCCTATCGGAAAACAAATCAACGCCATCAACCGTTGGCAATATACCGATGCCGAAAAAGGCTGGGTAAGCTTCATTAATTTTCGTTATATGAATGACGAAAAACAAACCGGTCAAGTTGATTTTGATCCGGATAGAGATAAAGGAACAACCAACTTTTGGGGCTCCGAAATCAATACGGAAAAGCTAGATATTTCATCTAAAATTGGCTATGTGTCTCCCGAAATTCCGTGGCGTTCAGTTGGGTTTCAAAATGCGTTTAATTACCACAAACAAAACTCGTATTTCGGTTTAAATCAATACGATATTACACAACGCAGTTTTTATTCTAATTTGGTTTATAATTCTATTCTAAGCAATACTTTACACAAATTTGCTACCGGTGTTAATTTTACGTATGATCAATTTTCTGAAATAGTAAATCAAAATGATTTCAGTAGAATTGACAATTCCATCGGAACTTTTTTTGAATATACTTATTGCAATGATGACGATTTGAGTTATGTTTTGGGAGGTAGAGTAGATTACCACAATCGATTGGGTGTTTTTGTAACACCTAGAGCCCATTTGAGATACAAACCTTTTGAAAAGACTACTTTTAGACTTTCAGCCGGAAGAGGAAAACGCAGTGCTAATATTTTTGCTGAAAACCAACAACTTTTTGCTTCCTCACGCCAATTTCAAATTTTGGATTCCGGCGGAGAAATTTATGGTTTGGATGCTGAAATTGCTTGGAATTACGGATTTAGCTTTTTACAAGGATTTAAACTTTTTGGAAAAGAAGCCGAATTTTCAGTTGATTTTTACCGAACCGATTTTCAAAATCAAGCCGTTGTAGATGTGGATAATAGTCCGCAACAAGTTCTTTTTTATAATTTAGAAGGAAAATCGTTTGCCAATAGTTTGCAAGTAGATTTGAATTATGAACTTTCGCATCATTTCAACATCAGAACAGCCTATAAATTTTATGATGTTCAAACCGATTATACAATTGGTTTAGTAGAAAGACCTTTGCAAGCCAAACATCGATTTTTTACAAACATCGCCTATGAAACGCACCTAAAGGAAAAAGGTCAGCAATGGAAATTTGATTTTACCTATAATTGGTTAGGAAAACAACGTTTACCAAGAACGCAATCTAATCCCGAAGAATATCGTTTGCAGGAGTTTGCTAATCCGTTTTCGGTGATGAATGCTCAAATTACCAAAACCTTTTCAAAAACATTTGAAATCTATGTTGGTGCAGAAAACCTTGGAAATTATCAACAAGAAAATGCAATTTTAGGCAGTAATGATCCTTTTGGTCCCTATTTTGATAGTTCAATGGTGTATGCTCCGGTTTTTGGAGCAATGTTTTATACCGGATTGCGGTTTAAAATTGAATAGAAACAATTTCAAAAATCAATAACAATATCAATAACAATTTCAAAAATCAATAAAAAACAATAATTCAATGAAAAAAATAATTTTAGTACTGATGGTTTCTTTAATAGGAATTTCAGTTCAAGCACAAGAAAAGAAAAACAAAAATGCCAAACATGAAATTGAAGTAAACGGCAATTGCGATATGTGTAAAAAACGTATCGAAAAAGCAGCTTTGTCTGTCAAAGGTGTGAAGTCTGCGGTATGGCATGCCGATCATCAAGATTTACATTTAATTATTGATGAAACAAAATGTTCTTTAGAACAAGTACACGAAGCAGTAGCGAAAGTGGGTCATGATACAGAAAAAGTTAAAGCAACAGACGATGCATACAATAATTTGCATGGTTGTTGCCTTTTTGAAAGAAAACAATAAATTTAAAATTCCGATAACGTTATCGGAATTTTTTTTTGAATTTGATTTTTGTTAACCTATTTTAATTTACATTTGACCCATAATTTCACTAATTTGAAAACGGTAAAAGATTTATGTAATAATCACAAAGGATATTTTTCCTTATTGTTGCTTTTTGTCTTTTTATATTCCGGACTCGTTAGAAGTTATGTAGTTACCGATTTCTCTACACAACCGGTAAAAAAATCTATCCAAGCTTCTAAAAATAATCAAGTTGATGCACAACAAGATCATCTCATTATTTTTAATGCGGTGAATCAATTGGAGAAAAGTGATTCGGAGTCAGATGAATTTCACTACGATTTTATTTCTTTTAAAACAGTAACTAATAGTGCATCTTATGTTGCTAATGTTACTATTTCTCCCAAATTAAAATTTGCCAAGGCAATCAATCTTCCGCTTTACGATTTGTTTTGTAAGTGGAAGTTTCATCTTTCTTAATACACATTTTTATTTTATTGTAAGGAGTCTCCTTACCACCTTCACAGTGTATTAATCTATTTCATTTTCAATGAAAACACATTCAATTGGTTTTGATGAACAGGCTGTTCTTCACAAACTAGCTCATTATTTACCGGCCCAAAATCCGTTAAAAGATTTTGTGCATCACAATACTTTGCACGCTTTTCAAGAATTACCTTTTCCTAAAGCCTTGCAAAAAGCCACTACTATTTTTGGCTATAAAACCTATTTGCCTTTGTCTGATTTTAGAAATCGTTTTGCCAAAGGTGAAATAAAGGAAGCTGTTTTAGACCGAATAATTTTCCAACAAAAAGGAGAAGAAAATTGTTTTTTATGGAAAGATAAAATGTTGCATCAATCCTATGACGAATCGGTTTCGTCTAGAATTGGCAGTTTACGTTTCAATTGGAAAAAGTTCTATGCCATCAATTTGGAAAAATCTACGCATAGTTTGTTGTTCCGTATTTTGTGTAGTTACCTCGATCAAGGCATCGCTATTTGGAATTTTCCGGTGCATGACAAAGGTTTTTTGTCTTCTATC
>JAFLBT010000199.1 GCA_017302935.1 Flavobacteriales bacterium
ATTAGTAGTGGTGGAAGTTCTATTTGGGTAACCTGTATCGCTTTAGGAATCATTTTAAATGTTACCAAAAAAGAAGAAGAAATTAAAGCCGAAAACAAAGAAAAAGCAATGCGTGAGGCTGCTCTTGAAAAAATAATTGACAAGCAACTCAAAGAAGATGAAGAGGCGTTGAAAAATAAGGAGCAAGCAGAAAACGAAAACGATACTTATTCTATTGAAGATAATCCGATGAATGCAGTTTTAAACAAATGAAAAACTATAAATTCATACTAAGTGGTGGAGGAACCGGTGGTCATATTTACCCGGCAATTGCTATTGCAAATGAATTAAAAGTGCATTATCCGGGTTGCGAAATCCTTTTTGTGGGAGCAAAAGACAAGATGGAAATGCAAAAGGTGCCACAAGCAGGTTATCCCATCAAAGGATTATGGATTTCAGGATTACAACGAAAATTGACATTACAAAATTTAATGTTTCCGGTAAAAGTTATCGATAGTTTACTTAAATCATTTCGAATCATTCGTTCTTTTCAACCGGATGTGGTAATTGGAACCGGTGGTTTTGCTTCCGGTCCTTTGTTAAGAGTTGCAGCAATGATGAACATTCCAATTGTTGTGCAAGAGCAAAATTCATATCCCGGAATCACAAATAAAATTTTGAGTAAAAAAGCTTCAGTAATTTGTGTAGCCTATGAAAATTTAGAGCGTTTTTTTCCAAAAGACAAAATAAAAATAACTGGTAACCCAGTAAGAGAAGATTTAATTTCTATCGAAAGTAAAAAATGGGATGCTCTGACCTATTTTGCATTAGATGCCACTCAAAAAACGTTGTTAGTGCTTGGTGGTAGTCTTGGCTCTCGTCGAATAAATCAATTGATTGCTAAAGAAATTGATTTTATTACCAGTCAAAATATTCAAGTGATTTGGCAATGCGGAAAACTCTATTTTGAAGAATACATTCACTTTGCAAGACCAAATGTAAAGGTGGTTTCCTTCATAGATAGAATGGATTTGGTATATGCGGCAGCTGATTTTATCATTTCCAGAGCGGGAGCTTCCTCTGTTTCTGAACTTTGTTTGGTTGGAAAACCGGTCATTTTTATTCCATCACCAAATGTCGCTGAAGATCATCAGACTAAAAACGCAAAGGCAATTGAAGATAAAAAAGGAGCCGTTCTATTAAAAGAAAATGAACTTGACGAAAAATTTGAAGCTATTTTTTCAAATTTAGTCAACGACGAGAAAAAGCAAAATGATTTGGGAAGTCAAATTTTAAAATTGGCCAAACCAAATGCAACTTTAGATATTGTAAAAGAAATTAGTAAACTATTAAATAAATAAAACCATAAAATCCTCAAGGAGTTTTGGGAAAAGTATATGAATCTAAATCAAATCCATAATGTTTATTTTATTGGTATAGGAGGCATCGGAATGAGTGCACTTGCTCGCTATTTTACCTTTTTAGGGAAAAATATCGCGGGTTATGACAAAACCGAAACCGAACTCACCAAAGAACTGACCGGATTAGGCATGCAGATTCACTTTGAAGATGATATAAAACATATTCCTTCTTCTTTTGAAAAAGAGAATACATTGGTCATCATCACACCGGCTATTCCGGCTCATCATTCTGAATGGAATCATTTGAAAAATAATGGTTTTGTGATTAAAAAAAGAGCGGAAGTATTAGGAATCATCACAAAAGATACGTTTTGTTTTGCCGTAGCCGGAACACACGGAAAAACTACAACTTCCAGTATTTTGGGACATATTTTGTTTCAAAGTGGAGTAGATGTGACCGCTTTTTTAGGTGGAATTGTTGAAAATTATAACTCTAATTTAATAGGAACCGGAAAAACAGTTACAGTAGTTGAAGCAGACGAATTTGATCGTTCGTTTTTACATCTTCATCCCGATATGGCTTGCATCACTTCAATGGATGCTGACCATTTGGATATTTATGGAAATACGGAAACCATTCAAGCTGCATTTCAAGAATTCGCTAATCGCGTTCCTGAGAAAAAGAATTTGTTTATTCCAAGTGACTTGCCATTGGATGGAACAAAGATTTCAATTGAAGGAATTGGATCATTTGTGGCACATCATATTCGAATCGAAAACAGTAGTTATGTTTTTGATGTACAAACACCAACAGAATTAATTCAAAATATACAATTTCATTTGCCGGGAAGACACAATTTAATGAATGCACTTATGGCTTTGGCAATGGCAAAAACGTATGGCACCCCAACCGACAGTATTGTCAAAGCTTTAGGTACATTCCATGGAATTAAAAGAAGGTTTTCCTATCAAATTAAAACAGAAAAATTGGTTTTTATTGATGATTATGCTCATCATCCTACTGAAATAAATGCGGTACATCAAGCGGTTAGAGAACTGTATCCCCAACGAAAAGTGTTAGCCATTTTTCAACCGCATTTGTTCAGTAGAACGAAAGATTTTGCAGATGATTTTGCAAAAAGTTTAGCCCAATTTGATGAAATTATCGTTATGGAAATTTATCCGGCGAGAGAACTTCCAATGGAAGGAATAACCTCTTCTTGGTTATTTAATAAAATTGATAATCCCAACAAAAAATTAGTGCAAAAAGAACAACTTATTTCAACCATTTATGTATCAAAAGCCGAAGTAGTTGTAACTATAGGAGCAGGAGATATAGGTGAAATGGTTAGTGCAATAAAAAGCAAGTTATATGAAAAAGTACTTTAATTGGAAAAACATTCGGTTAGTGTTGTTAATAGGACTTGTGGGCTTCTTGTTTTCTTTTACAGGCAAGCGAAATGAGAACAGAAAATTAACAAATGCAGTAGTTGAATTTGAAGTTGGAGAGCAACTTTTTATCACGCACGAAACGGTTAATAAATTGTTAATAGAAAATAAAAAAGATGCTTCCAGTATTAGGAAAGTTGCTTTAGATTTGAATGATTTGGAAAACTCTATCAACCAACATGCAATGGTTGAAAAAGCAGAGGTGTATGTGAGTGTGGATGGCTTGTTAAAAGCCGATGTAAAACAGAAGACGCCTATTGCAAGAGTGTTTGATTATCAAGAATCCTACTATATTGATAGTAAGGGAACTAAGATGCCCTTGTCAGACATTCATTCAGCTAGAGTTCCAATCTTATCGGGGGGAAATAACGTTAAGGATAACGAAAAATTAAACGAGTTGTTTCGGTTAATTTACCAAGATGATTTTTTGAAAAAAAACATCATTGGAGTGAAAGTTTTGCCTTCCGGTAGCGTTATTATGAAGAATAGAAATTATGATTATGACATAGAGTTTGGTAAAACGATTCAAATGGAAAGGAAATTTAAGAACTATAAAGCCTTTTTTCAAAAAGCGGTTCAAGACAGTTCTATTCAAAAATATAAAATCGTCAACCTGAAATTCACACAACAAGTAGTTTGCACAAAATAGAAGCATATGAAAAATGAAAACATTGCCGTAGGATTAGACATTGGAACCACAAAAATTGTGGCCATGATTGGTCGTAAAAATGAGTACGGAAAACTTGAAATTTTAGGAGTTGGAAAGTCCAAAAGTTTAGGTGTTCATCGTGGTGTTGTAAATAATATTACACAAACCATTCAATCTATTCAGGCGGCTATTGCAGAGGCGGAAGAGAATTCTGGTTATATGATTAAAGATGTTGTGGTTGGTATTGCAGGTCAACATATTCGCAGTATTCAGCATAGTGATTACATTAGTAGAAGTAAAGCCGAAGAGGTAATTAGCGATAAAGATATTGAACAATTAATTGGTCAAGTGCATAAATTGGCAATGTTGCCGGGTGAAGAAATCATTCATGTATTGCCGCAAGAATTTAAAATTGACGGTCAAGGTGAGATAAAAGAACCAATCGGAATGTATGGTGGTCGACTAGAAAGTAGTTTCCATGTGGTGGTTGGTCATGCAGCATCAATACGAAATGTAGGTCGTTGTATTCAAAGTGCCGGAATTGAACTTTCCGGATTAACACTTGAGCCGTTAGCTTCTTCTGATGCTGTTTTAAGCCAAGAAGAAAAAGAAGCCGGTGTTGCATTGATTGATATTGGTGGTGGAACAACTGATTTAGCTATTTTTAAAGACGGAATCATTCGTCATACTGCGGTTATTCCTTTTGGTGGAAATGTAATTACAGATGATATAAAAGAAGGATGTTCAATTATTGAGAAACAAGCCGAATTATTAAAAGTGAAATTTGGTTCCGCTTGGCCAGGCGAAAATAAAGACAATGAAATTGTTTCTATTCCGGGACTACGCGGAAGAGAACCAAAAGAAATTTCGTTGAAAAATCTTTCTAAAATCATCAATGCCAGAGTGGTTGAAATTATTGAGCAAGTGTATGATGAAATTAAATCATATGGTTGTGATGATCCTAAAAAGAAATTAATTGCCGGAATTGTGTTAACGGGAGGTGGTTCTCAATTAAAACACATCAAACAGTTAGTAGAATATATTACCGGAATGGACCTTCGTCGTCGGAGCGGTCCCTGCGGGATCCGTCCGTCCACATCTGGTAGGTGGCGTCGTGGTAGGGTGCGAATGCGGCAAGCGAGCAGTTCCGGCGTTCTGCTTCCGGCGATTCCCGCGTGATCT
>JAFLBT010000002.1 GCA_017302935.1 Flavobacteriales bacterium
GCAAAGGGACCGTTTTCTTGACCCAATTGGCGTATGTGATTGGCATGGATAACATGTTTAAAACCTTACAACGCTATTACCACGATTATCAATTTACGCATCCAACGCCCAATGATTTTAAACGTTCAGCAGAACGCGTTTCAGGAGCGGTGTTAGACTGGTATTTGGTGGATTGGACGCAAACCACCAATACGATTGATTACGGCATTAAAAACATCGACGATAACGGAAAAGTTACTTTAGAACGCATCGGAAGAATGCCCATGCCGTTGGATATTTTAGTTTCCTACGAAGACGGCACGGTAGAAAGTTTTTACATCCCCAACCCGTTAATGCGATGGGAAAAAGAAAACCCGTATCCGCAAGTAAAACGAACCGTTTTAAAAGGCTGGGATTGGGCGTATCC
Source organism: Flavobacteriales bacterium (assembly GCA_017302935.1). Taxonomy (GTDB): domain Bacteria; phylum Bacteroidota; class Bacteroidia; order Flavobacteriales; family Flavobacteriaceae; genus Flavobacterium. Next base: position 407 of record JAFLBT010000002.1, read on the forward strand.
AACGTATGAATTACCACTCTCACAAGCAAAAGCAAAAATTAAATCGGTGGTGATTGACCCGAGTGGTTTAATGGCCGATGTGAATCAAGAGAACAATAGTTATCCTAAAACGAAATAAAAGAAAATCCGAACGTAATGTTCGGATTTTTTTGTTTGAATAACTGTAATTATTCACTCAAAACCTTTTTGTACTTTTGCCGCATGACCTTCACTTATCCCAAACACGAAAAACTCAAAAGCCAAAAGCAGATCGATTTGCTGTTTTCGGAGGGGAAATCGGTTTCCAAATATCCGTTGCGGTTGGTTTTTGCTCCGGTGGAATTGGAGAACGAGGAGAAAATTAAGTTTGGGGTTTCGGTTTCTAAGAAATATTTTAAAAAAGCAGTCGATCGCAATTACTACAAACGGTTGCTTCGCGAATGCTATCGGTTGAACAAAAGTATTTTATTCGAAAACCTCGATAAACCGTATGCCATGATGTTTTTTTTCCAAAGCAAAGAAGCGATGACTTTTGCCGAAATGAACGAAAAAACGGTTCAATTATTTGAGAAATTTATCAAGGAAATTCAGTCGTAAAAATTGGTTCGATTGTTGTTGTACGTTTTTTGAGAAATTATCGTTTTATATTTCTCGCAAAGACGCAGAGACGCAAAGTTTGTGTTTTGTTGAGTTATACAACATTGAAGATTTAGATTTAAATGCAATATTTAAAACCCTTCTCTGCGACTTGGCGACTTTGCGAGAAAAAAATGCGTGAAACAAAAAATCAATCCATTATGAAATTAGCAATAGCCTACCTTTCCCTTTTGGTCTTTCCGTTGATGTGTGGAGGAAATCCGGATAATACTGTTTATGAAACCGCAGTTACAGAAGAAGCCGCTGCTCCGGCAATGATAGACGACAAAGCCGCTTCTGGCAATTTTGAAGCCCAAACCGAACAAAAAATCATCAAAGAGAGTAATCTTCGCTATGAAACGCAAGATTTAGACGCTACCTATCAGCAAATTATTGCATCCGTCAAGAAAAACAAAGCTTATGTTCAAAGTGATGCGGAAGGAAAAGACTACAATTCACTTTACAGAACGATTACGGTTCGCATTCCAAACGCTAATTTTGATGCTTTTTTGGCGGATGTGGGAAAAGGCGTGGCCTATTTTGACCGAAAAGAAATTTCTGCTCAAGACGTTACGGCCGAATTTATCGATATTGAAGCCCGATTAAAAGCCAAGAAAACGTTGGAAGCTCGTTATCTTGAATTGCTTTCAAAGGCAAACAAAGTTTCCGAAATATTGGAAATTGAAAAAGAATTATCAGTCATTCGGGAAGAAATTGAAGCGAAGGAAGGACAATTAAAATATTTACAAAACCGCGTTTCGTTGAGCACCGTGACCATCGAATTCTATAAAAAAGTAGCCAATGCGGAAGATGCCACGGTTTCTTATGGGACTAAAATGTGGAACGCCATCAAATCGGGCTGGAACGGAATTTCGAGTTTCTTCATAGGTTTACTTCATATTTGGCCTTTTATTCTTATTTTAGTTGCCGTTATTTTTATTATTCGAAAAAAATTGAAAAAGAAAAATGTTTAATACCCTTTTAAAAATTAAAAAAAGATATCTACTTCCGATTGTTCTCAGCGGATTTATTGTGGTGGGAAGTAGTTTCAAAGAAGATTTTTTTGAAATTGCCAAACAAATTGAAATCTTCACCAATTTGTTTAAAACCGTGAACATGAACTATGTTGACGAGACCAATCCAGGTGAAATGATGGACAAAGCCATCAAAAGTATGTTGGCCGATTTGGACCCGTACACCAACTATTTCAACGAAGCAGATGTCGTTAAATTTAAAATCAACAATACGGGTGAATATACCGGAATTGGAGCCATGATTACCCGAAAAGACGGTAAAATCATAATTAAAGAACCGTATAAAGGCTATCCGGCTGACAAAGCAGGGTTGAAAGCCGGTGATGAAATCTTTCAAATTGGCGATGTAAATTTGATAGATTACAAAGAAGATGCTTCTGCCTTGATGCGAGGTGCGAAAAATGCCAAAGTTGAAGTAAAATTCAACCGTCAAGGAAAAACGCAAACCGCTACCATTGTGTTGGACGAAGTAGAAGTAAAAGCGGTACCGTTTTATGGCAAAGTAGACGACAAAACCGGGTATATTGTTTTGACTCAATTCAACAAAAAAGCCTCTTTTGAAACACAAGCGGCATTATTGGATTTAAAATCTAAAGGAGCTGAGCGTATCATTTTAGATTTACGAGGGAATCCCGGTGGATTATTGGGAGAAGCCGTGAACATTTGTAATTTATTTGTTCCGAAAGGAGAAGTGATTGTGACCACCAAATCGAAAATTGAAAAACACAATCAATCCTATAAAACAACACGCGAACCGGTTGATTTAGACATTCCTTTGGTTGTTTTAGTGGATGGAAAAAGTGCTTCTGCCAGCGAAATTGTGGCCGGTGCATTACAAGATTTAGACCGTGCCGTTGTGGTGGGAAGTCGCAGTTTCGGGAAAGGATTGGTGCAACGTCCGCTAGATTTAACGTATGGAACGCAGGTAAAAGTGACGATTTCCAGATATTATACGCCTTCCGGCAGATGTATTCAAGCGTTGGATTATTCGAAAAAAGATGCGGAAGGAAAAGCGATTAAAACCGACGCAAAAAACTTCAATGCCTTTAAAACCCGAAAAGGAAGAACCGTTTATGATGGCGGAGGAATTCAACCCGACGTGGAATTAGCAGAAACAAAATTGAGTGCAATTGCCGAAGCTCTTCAAAAAAATGATGCTATTTTTAATTATGCCACGGCTTATTTTTATAAAAATCAAAATCCGGGAAATACGATTCCAACTATTTCAGATACGGATTTTGCGGATTTTAAAGCGTTTTTAAAGAAAGAAAACTTCTCGTTCGACACGGAGACAGAAAAACAATTAAAAAAGACGTTAGAAGCCGCTCAAAACGAAAAAATTGACGAAAACATCAAAGCCGAATACCAAAACTTGATGACTGCTTTGCGAAAAAGCGAAGATATTCAGTTAGACAAGAACAAAAACGAAATCAAGGAATTGCTTTTGGATGAATTGATTAAACGGTATCAGTACAAAGAAGGACTTTATCAGTATTATATTAAAAATAATTCTGAAGTAAAAAAAGGAACTGAATTGTTGGCTAATAGTAACGAATACAATAAAATTATAAAAAAATGATGATTCGTTTCTTTTCTCTTTTTCTATTCTTTTTTATTTCGCTTGGAGGAATCGCACAAGAAGAAATTGTGCATTCCATTTATTTTGAAACGAATAAATCAGATATCGATGCTCGAAAAACTTCTGAAATTATTGATTTTATCAAAAAAACAGACAGTACCAGAATTGAAAGTATCCAAATTTTTGGGTATTGTGACGATATTGGAAAAGATGAATACAACCGAAAACTTTCCACCGAACGTGCCAATAAAGTAAAAAACAAAATCATTGAAAACGGCATTACCAATAAAATCATTGTGACCATTGAGGGAAAAGGAAGAATTTTAATTGAAGATGATATTTTAGATAATTTACCGGCTGTTCGTTCTAAAAATCGAAGAGTGGATATTGTGCTGAACATGAAGCCGCTTCCAAAAGTAGAACTAAAAATACCCGGCGTTTACAGCACTTTTAACAAAGAAAACATTGTGGGTGATCGCATCATGCTTTCTGATATGCTTTTTGAACGAGGTAGCAGCGTTTTGACCCTAAAATGTAAAAACGAATTGGATAAGGTGGCAAAAATGCTTCAAAAGCACAAAAACATTTCTATTGAAATTCAAGGGCATATTTGTTGCACGCCTCCCAATCACAAAGAAGCCATTGACAAAGGCACCAAAAAGCGAAAGTTATCGCATAACCGAGCTGAAAACGTTTATAAATATCTCATTTTTAAAAAAATTCCGAAAGAACGTTTAACGTTTAAAGGATATGGAAACACCATACCACTTGGCAAAGGACCGGAATTGGATAGACGAGTAGAATTGGTGATTACGAAGTTGTAACCTTTCTCTTCATCTGAATATGCTCAATATCATCTTCCAAATACACCTCACTTGTTTTTACAAACCCTAAGTTTTCATAGAATTTTTGAAGATACAACTGAGCAGAAATGGTGATGTTGGTTTCCTTTAATTCCGATTTGGTTACCTCAATTGCTTTTTGCATCAAATCATAACCCCATTTTCTGTCGCGGTAATTTTGTTTGACCACTACTCTACCAATGGACGCTTCTTCAAAATAATCGCTTGGTTTAAAAATGCGGACATAAGCTACAATTTCATTTTCAAATGTTCCTAAAAGGTGAAGTGCTTTTTCATCTTTGCCGTCAATGTCTTGGTACACGCAATTCTGCTCTACTACAAACACTTCGCTACGCAGTTGAAGAACCTTGTATAATTCATGAATCGATAATTCATGAAATTTTTTTAAAATAAAAATCATTTTATAAGTTTTTTATTATTTTTAACACAAAATATCTTTCGAAATATGAAAAAAATAAGTATTGTAATTGTTTTATTCTTGAGTGTACAAATATACGCTCAAATAAAATTTGAAAGTGGATACCTAATTGACAATTTTGGTGTTCGAAAAAACTGTTTAATAAAAAATATGGATTGGGCTAAAAACCCCGAAGAATTTGAGTACAAACTTTCTGAAAATGAGGAAGTACAGAAAGGGAATTTATTAAACGTAAATGAATTTGGTACGGATGAAGGAAACAAATACATTAAGTTGGTATTTGATTTTGACAAATCAACTGAAATTATTACTCAAATAAGTTCAACATCGTCGCCTGAATTTGTGATAAAAACTGCCTTTTTAAAAGTTTTAATTGAAGGTAAACTAAATTTATATGTTTACAATTCAAATTTAGGAACGGCAAAATATTACGTATTCAAAGAGGGTGGGAAACTTGAGGCTTTGGTTTATAAAAAATACAGAGTTTCAGAATTCCAATTTAATGAAAATATAATGTTTAGAAATCAGATTTGGAACTTGGTAAAAGATAGTGACATCAAATTAAGAGAGGTAGAAAAATTAAGTTATAATTATACCGATTTATCAAAAATCATTTTAAAATACAATCAAAATAATGGAAATTTATTGACGGACAACACCAATAAAAGCAAATCAATCTTAAATCTTTATGCAAAAACAGGGATTAATTTATCATCATTGGAAATTTCGAACTCCGTTGTTAATAGTAAAAATAAATTTGACCTTTCAACAACTGTTTATATTGGTTTAGAAGCTGAGTTTTTATTAGGGGTGAACAAAAATAAATGGGCAATTATTGTTGATCCTTCCTTTTCAAGCTTTAAAGGAAAAGTTACCAACGCAAATGGTGATTTAGAAGCTGAAATGGACTACAGTTCGTTTGATTTGCCGCTTGGAATTCGCTATAATATGTTCTTAAATGAAAATTCGCGTCTGTTTATCAATACTTTTTTTATGTTTGATTTTCCGTTGAAATTAGAGGCTACTTACAAAACTAATTTTGGCTTAATTAAAGACAATGGTTTGAAATGGCAAGGAAGCACAACCGATTACGAGCCAATTTTTGGTTTAGGATATAACTATAAAAACAAATTAAGTGCTGAAGTAAGGTATTGTTTTAATAATGATTTACTAAACAGATTGCGTTTCTACGACACCAAATATTCAACATTATCTATAATTTTTGGATATCGAATTTTTCAGAGTAATAAGAGAAAATAAAATGAAAAAACGCTACAACTTTTAGTTTTGTAGCGTTTTCTGTTTAAATTATTCATTACAAAAATTTCACAGAGCGAATGATGGATTCTAATTCGTGCATCAAATCTCTTTTGGATTGAGAAGGATTATAACAAAACCCTTCTAAAACCAAATAACGATTGTTTTTTTCGTCTTTGATGGCATAATTAATGAATGGGCCGGCCATGTAATCATTTTTTAGAAACCAATTGCCTTTTGTTTCATACGTTTTTTTACCGTCTAATTTGATGAAAAACAAATAAGGTGCATAGGCCTCTTCGGTAACCATAAAAGTATTAGGAAGCGTTCCTTGAATGTGTTTTTCACCTATTGAATCACGAACTCGGATAATATTGGAAACCACATTCGAATCTTTTTCAAACTGCTTAATTGGCACTTCGTAGATCAAAACACTATTGTTACCGGAAGGCAATTCTTTTCGTATCCAAAGAAACTTATCTTCTTCGATGATGTATTTGTAGGCAGTAGGTAATTTTAACTTAACGTTGAATTTCTTTTGAATTTTGGTATCGTCTAAAAGTGACATAGAAATGCGACGTTGATTTTCAATAATATCAGTTTTTTTATACTTTTTAATGATTTCATCAGCGTTTTCTTCAATTAAAAAGAGAAGTTCCTCAACTGTTTGGCCACTGATGTAAGCAACATTTTGAGGTTTTGCAAATTCATTTTCTTTCAGTTCAAATCCTGATTCTTCACTCTTCGTAATGACTAAAATATTTCTACTATTAGTCATAAATCCTTCGAATAATTTTGGAATATACTGCTTGATGGTGAACAAAGGTTCTTCGGTAGGTAAACCATCAACGGGAGCAGCAAATTTACTTCTGATGCTATCTCCCACTTCTCCATTCCATAATTGATTGTCAATAATTACGGATAAGTGATTAATTCTTCCTGATGATTCTTTTAAAAGTGAATCGCTTTTTTCTTCTTTACAAGACAAAAACAATACTGAAAAGGCAAAAAATAACGCTAATTTTTTCATGGAAATATTATTTTGGAATCACTAAAATTAACCACTAATTTTTAGTTTCATTCCCGGTTTTATTTTTCCACTGCTAATACCGTTCCATTTTTTTAAATCAGACACGGTTACTCCTTTTATTTTTTGAGAAATACTAAATAAAGAGTCGCCTTTTTTTACAATATATACCTTTTCTGATTGATATTTTGATTGGCGTTCCGATTTAACGGGTTTTGCTTCTACCTGTGCGACTTCTTGCTTTTCAGGTAGTAAAACTTTTAAACTTGTTCCAATTTTAACATTTGAATCTTCCAATTCATTCCATTCTTTTAACTCATCTACAGAAACATTATATTTTTTGGCAATTTGAATTAAATTATCACCAGCCTGCACAATATAATTTTCAGTTATCAACTCAATTGGTGCTGAAACATGTAAACTAGAACCGATTAAAATGTTTTCATCATCTAAATTATTCCACGTTTTTATATCATCTCTTGTTACATTGTGTTTTTTAGCAATGCTATACAATGATTCACCTTTTTCAACTACATGCAATTCTTTTTGCTTGATTTGGCTTTTCTGAAGCAATGAATCTTGTGCTTTTTCAACAACATTAGATTTTGTTTTAGCTGTTGTTGCCACTACAACTACTTGTTCTTCAGTAATTATTCTTAAATTTTTACCTAAAGGAGCTCTATTTGATTTTAACTTATTCCATTTTTTTATTTCAGAAATCGTAACGCCATATCTTTTGGAAATTCCGCCCAATGTTTCGCCTCTTCTAACTTTGTGGTATTTTGTTTTTGTTATGGATTCACTTTCGTTACCTGCAACATAATCAGGATTAAAAAATGGTTTTTCTCTTTTATTAAATTCATATTCTGCGTAGGCATAGATTTTAGGCTCGTTTGATGTAAAAATAGCCACTTTATCTAAAGGTAAACGAACATAGTGCTTTTTATCCTTGATAAATGGTATAAAATCTCTTTTGTAAGATGGGTTTAAAAACTGTAATTGTTCCACTGATATGTCTAACACATCCGACAACTGCTTGAAAGAAATCTTGTTTTTAATCAAAATAGTATCCGTTGCAAAATGATTTGCTACCGGTTTGTTGGGTTTAATCCCATGCTCTTTATGAAATTCAAAAACATACATTGTGGCTAAAAAAGCAGGAACATATCCTTGTGTTTCTTTAGGTAAATATGGTCTAATGTTCCAATAGTTTTGTTTTCCGCCGGATCTTCTGATGGCTTTGGTAACATTTCCAGGGCCGGCATTGTATGAGGCTAATACCAAGTCCCAATCACCAAAAATTGCATACATGTTCACCATATATTGGCAAGCCGCTTCAGTGGCTTTTAACATATCACTTCTTTCATCCGTAAAAGTGTTGATGTCAAGATTGTATTGCTTTCCGGTTCCATACATAAATTGCCATAATCCTGTTGCTCCGGCTTTTGAAACCGCTCTAGGATTTAAAGCTGATTCAACAACGGCTAAATACTTAATTTCCAACGGAACATTATATTTTGCTAATGCCTCTTCAAAGTATGGAAAATAATATTGTGATAACGACATTAATCTTTCATACGCCTTTTTACGGTTTTTTAGATAATGCTTGATGATGTTTTCCAAACCTTGATTGTATTCGATATGAAAAGCAGATTTTGAATCTAAAATTTTTAATCGTTCTTTTAACAAATCAGTGGATAAATCGTAATCAACCTTGATATCCGGATTAAGATTTTCAATATCCGCAATCATCTCGGGAAATAAATCTTGATTACTTAATTCGCTCATCCATCTTTCATCTACACAAGCTGCTACATCATGTTTGACAAATGTTTTTTTGATGGAATCTAAATAGGATATTTTGTTTTCTTGTTGCGTTAAAGTCCCCACCAAAGTGGAATCTTGAGCCATTACAGCCAACGAAAAAAACGAAAATAATGAAAGTGTGGTATTACGAAAATTCATTTTTGGGTAATCTTTTATTTATCAGTTGTTTAGTCTGTTTTTGCAAACATAAATAGTTACAACGATAAATGTTGTTTATTTATTGTTAAAAGTATAATTATTCTAAAATTGCCGCAATTCCGGGTAAGGTTCTTCCTTCAAGCATTTCCAACATTGCTCCTCCTCCGGTTGACACATAACTCATTTTTGGCTCTAGACCGAATTGTTTCACCGCTGCTACTGAATCGCCTCCGCCTACTAATGAAAATGCACCATTGGCAGTTGATTCTGCGATATAATTACCTAATTCTATTGTACCGTTGGCAAAATTTTCCATTTCAAAAACACCTAATGGTCCGTTCCATAAAATGGTTTTAGAATTCATGATTACTTCCTTAAAATTCTCTAACGATTTTGGTCCGGCATCTAACCCTTGCCATCCATCAGGAATAGCTCTAACGTCTACAATTTGAGTGTTGGCATCGTTTGAAAAAGCATCTGCTGCTACAACATCAACAGGAAGGTGTAAATGAACATTCTTTTCTTTAGCCAAATGAAGAATGTCTAAGGCTAATTGCAACTTATCATCCTCACAAATTGAATTTCCAACTTGTCCGCCTAACGCTTTGATGAAGGTAAATGTCATTCCGCCGCCAATGATCATGTGGTCAACTTTGTCTAAAATATTTTCAATTACAGTGATTTTAGATGACACTTTTGAACCTCCTAAAACAGCGGTAACCGGTTTTTTACTATCTTTTAATACTTTGTTTAAGCTATCAATTTCTTTTGCCAGTAATGTTCCAAAGCATTTATCATTTGGGAAAAATTGTGCAATTATGGTAGTAGATGCGTGAGCTCGGTGAGCTGTTCCAAAAGCATCGTTTACATAAATATCACCTAAAGAAGCTAATTTTTTTGAAAATTCTACGTCTCCTGCTTCTTCTTCATTATAAAAACGAAGGTTTTCTAATAATAAAACTTCTCCCGGTTGTAAATCTGATGCTGCTTTTTCAGCAATTTCTCCAATACAATCACTTGCAAATTTCACCTGAACACCCAGTATTTCTGAAGTTATCGACACAATGTGTTTTAAAGAATACTTTTCTTCAACACCTTTTGGTCTTCCTAAATGTGACATTAAAATCACACTTCCTCCATCAGCCAAAATTTTATCAATGGTTGGTTTTGCTGCTTCAATTCTGTTGGCATCGGTAACATTAAAATGTTCATCGAGTGGCACATTAAAATCTACTCGGATTAATGCTTTTTTATTTTTAAAATTGAAGTCAAACAATGTTTTCATGGTTTATTTTTTTTGGTTTACTAATTTTACAAAGTTAGTTTTTTCAACTGAAATAGAAATTGATTTTTATCAGTCGATATTGACCGTCAAAATCCACATTTCTTCTGTGTATCGATTGTTGAGTTTTGTTTCTTTCGCTTTTTCAGCTTCCTCTTTGTTCTTGTAATAGGTTAAAAAAACATATAAATAGTTGTTTTCAGGATTTATAAAATAATCGGGCTCTAATCCGTCTTGTCTTAATTTCATCATAAAACGGGCTGCGTTTACTCTTTCATTAAAAACATTTACCACGATATAATATCCTTTTGGTGTATTTGGAATGTTCATTTTTTGCTCCAACGAAGAAGTTGCGGTACTTGATGATTTTAGTTCTTCTTGAACTGGTTTACTCACCTTTTGCTCAGTTTTTACATTCGCCTGAGAAGGTTTAGAATCCGTTACCGCCGCGATAGATGGTTTAGTTTGAACTTTTGGAGTGGTTATTTCTTTTGGCGTTTGCTCGGCTTCATCTTTAGTTTCCGATATTTGTTTTTTAGGTTTTTCAGCAGATGGTTGATTAACCACCGCAACTGAATTCTGTTTTATTTCCGGTTTACTTTCAGAAACGACTTCTACAGGTTTTTCCTTTTGTTTTGGTAGTTCTAATCTTGCCACTTCACTATTGGTGTTTTTATCTACTTTTTTAAACGTATTATCAACATACACTATTTTTGTGTTGTCCTGTGGTTCTTTTACTTTCTCGGGCTTAGCTTCAATGCTTAACGCACAAAAAAACAAATAGAATAAATCACCTGATGTTTTAAATTTAACCGTTGCCTCGGTAGCATTATTGCTAATTATGGAATTGTTATGATTTCGAAGCGTTGAAAGAAATGCATCATAACCCAGCGTATTTTTACTATCTGGAATTCGGTAACGAAAATGCTCATCTTCTACTGTTATCGAACTATCAAAAAAATTACTATACTTTCTGGTGAAAGTTTTTATGTTGGAAAAAGAAGGTTGTGTTGAAGAGCTAAACATCACTAAATCACCATCCACTTGATAATCTCCTTCAAGAGCTGAAGCAGCCATTTTAATCACTACATCACCCTTTGCGGGTGTTTCAAAGTTTTTGAACTTGATATCAATGCTGTTTAGTGAGGCACCACCAAATCCATCATTAATGGCAATATATTTTTCACTCATTGATTCATCTTCATACACAAAAATAATGGTCCAGCCCGCCGCAGTTCCACCCAAAAGTGTTCCTTGGGTTGCTTTAACATTTGCTATTGTATAAAAGCCAAACGGATTTTCAAGAGCAGAAACTATCTCAGTAATATCGGCAAACACAGCATAAGGAGCAACATCTCTCATTTTTTTGTCTTTCAAACCATCAAAAATCACCTCTCCTTTTACAGAAATATATTCTTTTTTTGTAGGCAGTTTGATTAATACTTCATCAAAAGTTTCTCTGGTTTTATCAAACGCTACAAACTTGTCTTCGCCTTTTTTATAACCACTTTCATATTTGTATGTAGCCGCCCAATATAACCCTGCAAAAACTACTTTTTTTCCTGCTTCATTTTTATCAAAAAGAGCTGCACTGCTAGATGAAAAAGTGTTTTTATCATTATCAATATCGATGTATTCCATATCCGCTTCATCATTGGTAATGGCATCAATACTTTGGTCATTATAAGGGTCGTTGGGTGAATTTTTCTTATCAATTCGATTAAGAATGGAATTGGCAATAATGGTCATGTCTCCTTTTAAGGTAACTTTGTAACGTTCTTTAAAAGGAACGGTTAATTGAGCAAAACCACCATTAAAAATGGCTAACATCAAGGCTAATAAAAAATATTGACGTCTATTGTTTTGCATACACAATCTCATTTTGGTGAGAATATTACCGGTTTCCAACAATTCATTTGGGTTCAAATGTACTAAAGATTGACGACAAAACGCATTTTTTATCGATTAAAGTAGTTAAAATTATTTCTTTTTTCATACAAATCAGCATTTTAAAGGAATTCAATTCTAAAAACATATTTTTTCAGACGGTTTAGGGAATAAAATAATTTATATTTGCTTTATGCTATTCAGTCAACTTTTAGGTCAGGAACACATTAAAAACCATTTAACCCGAAGTATTCAGTTGGGAAGAGTCCCGCATGCTCAACTTTTTGTGGGTCCGGAAGGCAGCGGAACACTTCCCATGGCGATTGCGTATTCCCAATATCTTTTGTGTGGAAATGTTGGAAACGAAAACACAGGCGGAAACGATGCGTGTAATTTAAAATTTGAACATTTTGCCCATCCTGATTTACATTTTATTTATCCAACTGTTACAACGGACGAAGTAAAATCTAAACCAAAAAGCATTGATTTTATTCAGGATTGGAGAAGATTTTTATCTGAAAATAGTTACGGCGGATTGTTTGATTGGTTTACCCTTTTAGGTGTTGAAAACAAGCAAGGTGAAATAAGAGTGGATGACGCACAAGAAATCTTGAAAACACTTTCACTTAAGTCGTATGAAGGCGGTTACAAAGTAATGATTATTTGGATGGCTGATAAAATGAATATTGCTGCTTCCAATAAATTATTGAAAATTTTGGAGGAACCTTCCGATAAAACAGTTTTTATTTTAATTACTGAAAAGGCAGAAGACTTGATACAAACCATTCGATCACGTTGTCAAGTGATTGATTTTAATGGTTTACCGGAAAACGTTATTGCAGAAGCCTTGGTTGAGAAACGTCAACTTGATGGAAAAACAGCTACAAAAATTGCTCATCAAGCTCAGGGAAATTACAATAAAGCATTGAAATTATTGAGTGATGACCACGAAGATCTACCTTTTGAACAATGGTTTGTACTTTGGATTCGAGCAGCATTTAAAGCGAAAGGAAATGCGGCAGCCATTCAGGAATTAATTGAATGGAGTGAAGAGATTGCCAAATTAGGTCGTGAAACGCAAAAGAAATTTTTATCGTTTTGCATTGAAATGTTTCGCCAAGCCTTATTGTTGAATTATCAAGCTACCTCATTGGTTTATTTAGAACCAAAAGTAGAAAAGTTTAAATTAGAAAATTTTGCTCCGTTTGTCAACGGAAATAATATTTTAGCTATTTATCAAGAACTTAACGATGCCATGTATCACATTGAACGCAACGGCAATGCGAAGATCATTTTAACCGATTTATCCATTAAATTAACTCGTTTAATTCATAAAAAATAAACGCATGAACAATCCGGCTTCATTTCTGATATTATTACTTTTAACGTTAACTTTTTTGCAATCCGGTTACGACAAATTATTTTATTGGAAGGATAATTTGACTTGGCTAAAAGAACATTTTTCAAAAACACTACTCAAAAATGTTGTACCACAAGCGTTGGGTTTTATATTGGTATTAGAATTATTTACCAGTATTTTAGCCATTGCCGGCATGGTTCAATTGCTATACAACGGCAACCGTGAATATGGTTTTTATGCTGCGGTAATGAGTTGCATTACACTTCTTTTTTTACTTTTCGGACAACGTTTAGCCAAAGATTATGACGGTGCCAGAACGATTGTAATTTATTTTATTCCGGCTGTTTTAGCAGTTTATTGGTTGAATTAGTGTTAGTTAACCAATTTTTGTATATTTGTTTATCTTATACATTTGGTTATGAATAAAAAGATACTTTTTTCGTTCCTTTTATTGTGCTTAACTCAGCTTTCTTTTGCTTGCTATGATTATAGTTATTATAAATATTTAGCTAAAAAGGAAAAGAAACTAATTGTAATTTTCTTTATTCAAAATGATTGTCCAGATTGTGGAAGAATAGACAGTGAACTTAATTTAGTCCCGCAACTTCGCAGTATAATTGATCGTTTTGTATATTTTCCTTCAGAAAATATTAGTTTTTTTCCAAAAAACGAAAATCCATTTAAAATATATAATATTATTGAAGATGCTTCACCAAAAGCCTTGTTAGTAGATGCTTCAGGTGAGATTATCAAACGCTTTGACAACATTGAATACAGTACCATTTTTCTTCAAGAATTACAATTTTATACTACTTCAACTGATAAAATTGCTAATGGTTTTAAAAAATTTAATTCAAATTCAGTAGAAAAATTATTAGAAGTAGCCGAGGGTTATTATATCATTTCGCATGAAGTGAATGATCATGCAAAAAGTACCTATTTAAAAATTGCCAATCAGTATGTAGAAAACGCAAAAAAATTGATAAAAACAAAAAGTTTTAATTCTAAAAAAGTTTTGGAAAAATTAGCCTTAATGCAATTGTATCATGATGCTTTTAGTCAAAACTTTCAAAAATTAGCATTAGAATTATCTACTTGGAATGAAGCAACAATTCATAAACATAATTTAGCCAACTTTTATTTTCTGAAATTAGTGGTTTCACAAACTGATGATGAAATAGCAAAAAAATTAAAAGCAATAGACACCAAAAACCGAATTGATACTGTTGCTTTATTGCAATCAAACTAATGATTTTGCTGCTTTAAATAATCTTAATTCTTCCCAAGAATATAAATCGCCTACTTTTTCTTTTAAAGGCGATAGACTTTCTTCCTTGTATCCTTCGAATAAAGCGTTTAATTCGCTTATTTTATCCTCTGGCAACAAATCATGCACGGAAACTGTTTTTGCTTGAATAAGCTTCGTAAAATGGCCGTAAATAGTATTTTTAGTCAAAACGCGTGCTTTTGCAATCTCATCTATACTCATGTTTTGTTGCCAAAGTTCATACGTTTCTTGAATTGTTGATTTTTTTAGCTCTTTTGCTTTTTTCTTTTTTGGCAAATAATGATGCGTGTCAAAATCTTCCTCTTCTGAATCTTCTTCAATCAAATCATTTTTGAGTGTTTTGAAATGTGCTATTACCGTTTGCATTTTATTTCGCTTGTAGAGCTGAATTTCATCCGAAATCAAATTTTCTTTACTAATTTCTTTGTTTTCCGCTAAAACAGCAATCATATTCAGTGCTTTGAACAATTGTAGAATTGCTTTGGTTGTGCTTTCTTCCAATTCAGCTAGTTCTGTCATGAACTCTTTCACTCTTTTTTTCCGTTTCACTTCCTCCATTTTCAATAAAAGATCAAATAAAACGGTATCTAATTTTGGAAAAAAATAATTGTGTGCTGCATGAATTCTTTGATAAATATGTGATAAATCTACTTCTTCCGAATGAAAAAGCTTATGAAGTTGAGCGATAAACTTTTGTGCCGGTTCCAATAAAGCCGCAACTTGTTCTTCTGTTTGAATGATCCAATTTTGATGTTTTGCTTTTTCGGCTTTTTCGGTATTATCTTGATAACTAAACCGATGATTACGCCATTGTTGAGCTAACTCATGCCAATCAAAACTATTTTTGATGTAGGATTGAATAAACTGATGTGTTTCTTTTTGAAGTTCGGCCACTATTTTGTCATTATCTGCTTTATTTTCAGCATATTGCATCACTTCTTGGTCATTTGTAATTCCGTTTAATTGAATTGGTTTCAACAAAACCAATCCATCAAGCGATCGAAGTCGTGACAATGCCACATAGGCTTGTCCTGGCAAAAACACCTGAGAAACATCCAAAACGGCTTTGTCAAACGTTAATCCTTGACTTTTATGAACCGTGATAGCCCACGCTAATTTAATAGGATAATGAACAAAGGTACCAAGCGTTTCTTCATCAATTTCTTTGGTGTTTTCGTTTACTGAATACCGAATGTTTTTCCACTCATATTTTTCTACTTCGATTGTTTTATTTTCATCTGGAAAATGAACAATAATTTCTTCCTCTGATAAGGATTTGATAAAACCCATTTTCCCATTAAAATAATTCTTTTCCGGCGATAAATCATTTTTAATAAACATGATTTGAGCACCTACTTTCAATTGAAGAATCTCTTCTACCGGATAAATTTTCTCTGGAAAATCACCAACGACTTCAGGTTTAAAACGATAACATTTTCCTTCCAATTCATCCAATGACTCTGCATTAATCGAATCAGCTTTGGCGTTATGGGTAGTTAAAGTAATATATCCTTTATTGGCTTTGATATCGAAATTGGGTTTCACAAAATCATTTAACACAACCATATCTTGTTGTGTAATGGTATTATTGCGAAGGTTGTTTAAAACGGATATAAATCGGTCATCGGTCTGACGAAAAATCTTTGAAAGTTCAATATACAATGGCGGTTTTTCTTGAATTACTTTGGCATTGAAAAAGAAAATTCCACGGTAATAGTTGCGTAAAACTTGCCATTCGTCGTTTTTTACAACGGGTGGCAACTGCAATAAATCGCCAATAAAAAGGACTTGTACTCCGCCGAAAGGCTTGTCTTTTCTTCTGACTTTTCGCAACATAAAGTCCACAGCATCAAGTAAATCGGCTCTCAACATACTCACTTCATCAATAATAAGTAATTCCATATTGAGCATCACGGCTTTCTTTTGACCGCTCATTTTAAAATGCTTGACTAAGGTATTCTTTGTTTCGAATTTTTGATGTTGCGAGATACTTGAACCAGCGATATATTCGGGAATGAATCCTCCAAAAGGTAACTGAAACATAGAATGAATCGTTACTCCGCCGGCATTAAGAGCGGCAATTCCCGTTGGAGCTACTACAATTGTGTTTTTATAGGTCGTTTGGATGATGTTCCTGAGTAAAGTGGTTTTTCCTGTACCGGCTTTACCGGTTAAGAATATGGAACAATTGGTTTGATTGATGAATTGAAGAATCTGTTTGGCTTCTGATGTAATTTCCATTTGGCGTTTAGTTTAAAATACGAAGATAAATAATTTTATAAAAATATAAAAATGAATGGAATAACAAAAATAAAAAAGCCTTTTCAAATGAAAAGGCTTAGCTAAATTTATTTTTTTGAAGTGTCTTCTTTATCTTTTTTAGGCTCTTCTTTTGTTTCTGAAGATGATTTGTTTTTATATCTTTCGTTAAGTAATTTAATCATTTCATTCGTAATATCATATTCTTCTTTGGCATACAAAACTGAGGCGGCATCACCGGTTCCATAAATATAATGATATCCTTTTTCTTTTCCGTAATCTTTAATGTATTTTTTTATGTCTTTTACTAAGCTATCCATTTCTTTTCCGCTTTCGTTTTGTAATTGACGTAAAATAGCTTGTTGAGCATATGACAATTCTTGTTCTTTTTGTTGTAATTCAGCACCTTTTTGTTGAGCCCATTGCGGACCATAAGTTTGAGCATTTTTTTGGAAATTTGAAGCTTCACTTCTAAATCGAACCAATTCAGCTTCTAACTGCTTGCCCATTTCCTCCCCTTTGGCTTTGTATTTTTCTTCAATATCTTTTGCTTCTGTATATTCATCTAACAATTTAGAAGTGTCTACATAAGCAGTTTTGAATTCTTTTTGTTCAGCAGCTTTTTCACAAGATGCCATAGCTAATAACAAGCTGAAAATAAAAATCGATTTTTTCATTATAAATAAATGGTTATAAATTTTGGTAAAAATAATAATTCTAAGTTAGATTCAAAGGAAGGTGAGAGAAAGTTATTGTAGTTAACTGTTTTTTAAAATATAAATGTGAGAAGAAAACTCTTTTGTCTTTTTCCCTTTTAAATTTGATTGTAGGCCAATCCAAAAAGCAGAAAGAACGTTCATTTTTCCTGTTTTGTATTTTTCAGACAATAAACTTACGTAAAAACTGTCAAACCACATGGGTTTAACATCTACTAATTTTATATTTTTTTGAGCAAATATTTGCTGAATAGCCGATTTAGAAAAATGCCAAAGATGTCTTGGCACATCAAAAGCCGCCCAATATTTTCCGTAATAATGGGCATCAAACGATTTAAAATTTGGTACCGCAATGATAATTATACCATCAGGTTTTAAAAGTCTTTTCAATTCATTGATTTGAAAATCTAAATCAGGAACATGTTCTAAAACATGCCACATGGTTATCACATCAAAATAATGATTTTCTAATTCTTCATACGATTCTACCAAACAAACGCCTTTTTGCTTTGCAATTGATTTAGCTTTGTCGCTTGGTTCCATTCCTACTGTTTTCCAATTTTGTTTTTTGGCTTCCGCTAAAAAATCTCCCGTTCCAGAACCAATATCTAAAACAATTCCTTTTGAGCCATTATAGTATTCAATTAGACAAACTTTATCTCTAATTGCTTTTTGCTTTACAAGATGATAGATTTTTTCAAACCATGATCTTTTTGCGTCCGTATGTGAAATATAATCTTCACTTTGATAATACTTTTGTAACTCTTCATTTTTTGGCTGCGGATGCGTTTTAAGTAATTGAAGATTTTCATCTATCAACAACTCAAACTCTTCTCCTGAGACAGAATAATCTTTTACGGTAATGTAAGGTTCTTTCAAAAAGTTCATGTACTTTATTTTACTTTTTCCTTTGTTAGCTATTGTGTTTGTAGGTCTTTACAAAATCGTTTCACGTGGAACATTTAATTCATTCTAATCGCAAATCCTTTTAAAACAGCAAACAACAAAGAAATTATCTTCCCATGTAAATTAATAAAATTGAAATATCACTTGGTGAAACTCCACTAATTCGTGAAGCTTGTGAAACGGTAACGGGTCTAATTTTTTTAAACTTTTCTCTTGCTTCAAACGATAATGATTTGATTTTATCATAATCAAAAGATTCCGGAATTTTAACATCTTCTAACCTTTTTAGCTTATCCGCATTATTTCGTTCTTTTTCAATATAACCATTATATTTTACTTGAATTTCTGCTTGCTCAATAGTTTCTTCGTCTAAATCATTTGAAGCGATATATTCTTTTACTTTATCAAATAAAACAATATCTTCTAAATCAATTTGTGGCCTAGAGAAAACTTTATACATTTTATCAGACTGTACCATCAATGAACTACCTTTTACTTCTAAAACCGGGTTTGCTTCTTCAGGCGAAATACTGGTTTCTTTAAAAAAAGTTACCATTTTCTCCGCTTCACCAAATTTATACTCCATACGTTTTAAACGTTCATCAGAAGCCAAACCAAGTGCATGACCTTTTGGTGTCAATCGCTCATCAGCATTGTCTTGCCGTAACAACGTTCGGTATTCCGCTCTCGAAGTAAACATTCTATATGGTTCTTCCGTTCCTTTTGTAATTAAATCATCAATTAAAACACCAATATACGCTTCATCTCGTTTTAAAATGAAAGGTTCACGTTCTTGAACTTTTAGAGCAGCATTAATTCCCGCCATCAAACCTTGAGAAGCAGCTTCTTCATAACCGGTTGTTCCATTTATTTGTCCTGCAAAATACAACCCATCAACTAATTTGGTTTCTAATGTGTGTTTTAATTGTGTTGGTGGGAAATAATCATATTCAATTGCATAACCAGGTCTGAAAAATTTCACATTTTCAAATCCTTCTACTGAACGAAGAGCTTTATATTGTACTTCTTCCGGTAAAGAAGTTGAAAAACCATTGACATATACTTCAACTGTATTCCATCCTTCCGGTTCTACAAACAATTGATGTCTGTCTTTATCTGCAAAACGATTGATTTTATCTTCAATAGAAGGACAATATCTAGGGCCTGTACTTTTAATACGCCCATTAAACATTGGTGAGCGATCAAATCCTTCTCTCAATAAATCGTGAACCGTTTCTGATGTGTATGTCATCCAACACGATTTTTGATGTGTCAATGGCTGAGTTGAATCCAAATAAGAAAACTTATGTGGTTTTTCATCCCCTTTTTCTTCACGCATTTTTGAATAATCCAATGAACGCCCATCTACTCTTGGAGGTGTTCCTGTTTTCATTCTTCCTGCTTGAAAACCTAGTTTCACCAAATCTTCAGTAATTCCAAAAGCAGCACTTTCCCCAGCTCTTCCTCCGCCGAATTGTTTTTCACCGATATGAATTAATCCATTTAAAAACGTTCCGTTGGTCAAAACAACTGTTTTAGCTTTGATTTCAATTCCTAAAGAAGTTTTAATTCCTTTTACTACATTGTTTTCAATAATCAAACCGGCTACCATTTCTTGATAAAAATCAACATTGGGCGTGTTTTCCAACATTAAACGCCATTCTTCTGCAAAACGCATTCGGTCACTTTGAACTCTTGGCGACCACATCGCCGGGCCTTTCGATTTATTCAACATTTTAAATTGAATCGCCGTTTTATCAGAAACAATTCCTGAATAACCGCCTAACGCATCAATCTCACGCACAATTTGTCCTTTTGCAATTCCGCCCATAGCGGGATTACAGGACATTTGTCCAATGGTTTGCAAATTCATGGTGACCAATAAAGTTTTACAACCCATATTAGCGGCAGCAGCGGCGGCTTCTGAACCTGCGTGCCCTGCTCCTACCACAATTACATCATACTTATCTTGAAACATATTTTTTATTTGTTCCACGTGAAACAATTCACGTTTATCGTTGTTTTAATGTTCCACGTGGAACATTTTTATTTTTTCATCTTCTTTTTGACGCATTAACAATTCATCTTGTTCGCTTTTGTCTTTATAGCCACAATAATGAAGTACGCCATGAGCCATTACTCTTTTCAATTCGTTTTCAAAAGAAACATTGAATTCTTTTGCGTTATCGGCCACTCTTTCTACAGAAACAAAAATATCTCCGTGTAAAAAATTTCCTTCACTATAATCGAAGCTAATGATATCGGTCAGCGTGTCGTGATTGAGATATTCAACGTTTATTTTATGTAAATATTCATCATCACAAAAAATATAGTTGATATCTCCCTCCTCTTTGTTTTCGGATGCAATCACATTTTGAATCCATGAAACATAATCAGATTCGCTACTGAGTTCAAAATCGGTTTCGTAATTAAAACTAATCATTTGTTTTAAAGTATTCTTGAACCTTTTGGTTAAAATTTGGCCGCAAAGGTAAGCTTTGTCTGTTTAAAATCTCAACACTATTCAAATATTGTTGTAATTCTGGCGAAAGCGGTTTAACAGTGTTATTAAAATCTTTTTGATTGGTTTCAGATTGTCGTTTAGAATCTTCGCCTTGTTGTTGAACAGCTTTTTCTAATTTTAGCATTTCGTAATTGATGTTCAACATGCGTTGTAATACTTCATTTTTGAAACCTTTGTTCAAAATTTGCTTTTCAGCATCTTTCATTTGATCCAACACTTTTTGTCCGCCGGGTGTTAATCCTTGTTTACGCAGTTGATCTTCTAATTGTTGACGTAAACGTCGTTGTTCTTGAAAAATTTCCATTAATTCTCTAGCATTTTCTTCACCGTCATTGTTGCCTTGACCACCTCCGCTACCTTCGCCGGGTTTATTGCCTTTTTGGTTTCCTTTTCCTTTTTCTCCCTTCTCGCCTTTCTCGCCTTCTTTACCACCGGGTTTGTCACCTTTCTCGCCTTCTTTTCCATCACCAGGTTTGTCGCCTTTTTCAATGCCTTCTTTCATTTTATCAGACAACCCTTTTTGCTTTTGAATAATATCCGGCAATTGTCCACCGCCTTGACCTTGACCTGGTTTTGGTTTACCAGCTCCGGAGCCCATTCCAGACATAGACATTTGCATACTATTCATAATATCTGACAGAAAATCAGCTAAACGATTAGCCGATGAAACGGTATATTGTTGATGTGAAACCCCTTTAGGAATCATTGCTTCTGCAAGTGTTTCAAGCGATTTGTCAACATTGTAATGTACTTTACCAATTTCTTCTGTAACTTTCTCAGTAATCATTTCGTTACGCAAAGACATCGCAAACAAACTATCGTCAACATGTTTAAATTGTTGCTTTAAATCCTGTTGGTTCTTTAAAAACTTATTATAAGATGGAGCTCCTTTCTTTAGCCCTTTAAATTGTTTCATCAAGTTTTCCTGTGAAAACGAAAAAGCCAATAAATTATCTAAAATTTGACGCATTGCTTTGATATCTTCATCCATTTGTTCCATTTGACCATTCGCCATACTATCGGCCATTTTCTGGCTCATTTGTTTCATCTTTTGAGCGGCACTTTTTTGTTTGGGTTTGGCTTTCTCTTTTTGGTCTTTCTGTAACTCATCCGATGCTTTTTCCATATCCTCTTCGATACTCTTTTCTTGTTTTTCGTCTGAAGGAATATCTAAGGGCTTTTTCAGTTCTTTATTATCTTTCTCAAGTTCTCGAAGCTCTTCTTGTAATTTATCAAACTCTTTGTTTAACTCTTCTTGTTTAGCAGAAGTGTTTTCTTTATCTTCTTTTGATAAATTTTCTTGTTTCTCGGCTAATTTGTCAAGCTTTTTCGTAAGCTGTTCTGCTTTCTTTTCAACGTAATATTTTTTAGTTAATTCAACTAATTGTTCTAGGTTCTTCGCTTGATTTTTACTGTTTTGTTTGATTTTATCTAATTTTTCCTGAACATCTAAATCTTGGATTTTTTCCGTAAGTTTTTGAAGTTCATCTAATAATTTTTGATTTTCATCCGTTTGCTTTTCAATATTTTCTGCTCTTTTCTCAAGTTGTTCTTTCTTTTGATCTTTATCGTTTTTATTGAATTCATTCAGGTTGTTTTTTAACTCTTTTGAAAACTCTTTCATCATTTCTTCTTGTTGCTTTTGGCGTTTGATGAAATCATTAATTTTCTGTTTGTCTTTGAATTCAAGGTTTTCTTTTTCCTTGCTCATTTTTTGCAATTTATCCATTTCAGATAATTGCTTTTCTTGGTTTTTCAGCGATTTTTCTAAACTATTGATATTATCTTTTTGCTGTTTTAATTGCTCTTCCTGACGCTCTTCTTCAGTATTAATACGGTCTGAAAAAACAGAAGATTTTGTGCTTTTGAAATTGTGAAGTGCATCATTATCAAATACTTCAAAATAATATTCATAGGCTACCCCTTCTGTAATTGGCAAATTACCAGGAAAAGAAAACACAAATTGATCAAACAATTCCTTTTTAACCGGAATGGTAGATTTTAACGCTGCTCGTTCATTGTTTTTTGGATAATAAACAATCTGAAGTTTGTGTAATCCATTATCATCAGACACTTGACCAATTAATATGTTTTTTTGAACCCTTAAACTATCCGGAGCGTTATTTACGGTAATAGTTGGAAATTGATCTTTTATAGTCGTTATTTGATAGTTCAATTTCTCATAATGTTTCACTTTACTATTTGAAGTAAGAATCTGATATTCTGTGCTTTGTAGTATTGTTTTAGCGAAAGAAAACAAATTATCCTTCTCAATAAAAGAGGAATACGCACTTCCTTCAAAATATTGAATTTGATTGGTTGCTAATGCTGATACTTTCCAACTAACTTTCGTCCCCTCCGGCACAATGGCATTACCGGAACCTTTAATCGTTTCAGCTTTTCGATTCAAATAAGATGGAAACTGCAAAACCATTTCAAAGTTTGAAATCGTTGGAACAGCTACTACTGAAAGTTCTAAATCAGGAGTAGAAACCGAATTGGATTCCACATGAAAAGTAATGTTTTTGGAAGGTTTCGTAAAACGATATTCAAAAACACCCGGTTTGGTACTTTCCATGTAATAACTTTCATCACCAATAATAATCATTGCGTTTTCAGGAACTACTTTCCCTTCAGATTTCACTTGAAGAATAAAATCTGATCCTTGCTCAGTTTGTAAATGATCATTCAAAACCACAAATGAAAAAGGTGCCGGTGGCGAAAATTTCTCATTATACCGTACGACACGATTCATGCTATCGGCTATTATATCACTATTACCGGTAAGCATAAAAAAAGCTAAAAATAATAACGGGATGATTGCCCAAGGTAAATACTTGGTGTTTTTCTTTAAATTAATGGCGTTGCTAAACGGAATCGGTTGCAATGATTTTCCTTTTTGTTCAATAGAAGCAATTAACAATTCCGATGGTTGATTGTTTTCAGCCAATTGAAGAAAATTAATTAACTTATCGTTTACTTCAGAAAAATGACTACCAATAATCTGAGACGCTTGTTTATAATCAATTCCTTTTTGAAGTTTAAATAATTTGAAAATCGGAAACAAAATAAAACGAGAGAGTAAATAAAGCTCAACCCCTACAAAAGTCCAAAAAAGAATAGTTCTTCCGGTTGGTTTTAACCACAAAAAATACTCTATAAAAAGGGTAAAAAACAGATACAATAACCCAAAACCCACAAAAAGAATTACTCCTTTTAGCAGTTCATTTGCATAATATTTTTTGATAAATGCTTCTAACTTTTGATAAATCAATGACTTTGTTTCCAAAATAATATGGCTTTTACTTGTAACCGATAAAAGTACAATTTTATTCGATAGTCAAAAGTTAAATATTATTTAATGAAATTAACAGTTTCAATCAGTATTTTGACACGGATTGCACGGATTTACACTGATTATTTAACTGTAAAAATTTCACCGAGAAAGTATTATGGAAATTAGTTGTGTTCTATAATTGTCGCCATGTTTTCAACGTCTCGTCTGCCCGTCATTTGGAGGGTCCCGAAACTTCGGGAGGGGGGAGGTTTTGCCACGAATTACACGAATTACACGAATTTTCAAAACAATCACGTTAACCTTCTTTCATTTGTCTTTTATAGTTCGGGGAGAGGTATTTTTTGAGACAATTTCATAAATAAAATTCATAAAATGTATCTTTGCAAAAATTTTATACAAATGTCAAGACCTGTTCGCGTTCGTTTTGCACCCAGTCCAACCGGACCATTGCATATTGGTGGAGTGAGAACCGCTTTGTTCAATTATTTATTTGCGAAAAAAAATAACGGCGTTTTTTATCTGCGTATTGAAGATACCGACCAAAACCGCTTCGTTCCAGGTGCGGAACAATACATTTTTGAAGCGTTGGAGTGGTTGGGAATTTCACCTTCTGAAACGGTAGGAAAAAACGAAAAATTTGGTCCCTATCGTCAGAGTGAACGTAAACATTTATATAAACAATATGCCGATCAACTGATCCAATCGGGTTGGGCGTATTATGCGTTTGATACTCCGGAAGCCTTGGATTTACACAGAAAGCAACACGAAGAACAAGGGAAAACATTTATTTATAATTGGCATAACCGTGAAAAATTAGATACTTCATTGGTCATTTCTGCCGAGGAAACAAACAAAAGAATTGCTGCCGGTGAAGATTTTGTGATTCGCTTCAAAACACCTGTGAATGAAGTTTTGGAATTGAAAGACATCATTCGTGGTGATATAAAATTTGATACGAATTTGCTAGATGACAAAGTGTTATTTAAAAGTGACGGAATGCCAACCTATCATTTGGCCAACATTGTTGATGATCATTTGATGGAAACATCACACGTAATTCGCGGTGAAGAATGGTTGCCTTCTCTTCCACTTCATCATTTATTATACAAGGCTTTTGGTTGGGAAGCACCTGAATTTGCACATTTGCCATTGATTTTAAAACCCATTGGAAACGGAAAATTATCCAAACGAGATGGCGATAAAATGGGCTTTCCAGTTTTTCCATTGGAATGGAAAACAGAAGAAGGCATTTCATCGGGTTACAGAGAAACAGGTTATTTTCCTGAAGCAGTCATTAACTTTTTAGCTTTATTGGGTTGGAATGACGGAACTGACCAAGAATTATTTTCATTAGAAGAATTAGTTGAAAAATTCGATTTGAATCGCGTGCACAAAGCCGGAGCCAAATTTGATCCGGAGAAAAATAAATGGTTTAATCATCAGTATTTGCAGAAACAAAGTGATGAAAGTTTGGTGAATGAATTCCAGAAAATTGTTTTAGAAAAAACAGGAAAATGCGATTTCTCCTTCGTCGAAATGACAAAAATCGTGGGATTAATCAAAGAACGAGCAAATTTTGTGTCCGATTTCTGGGAATTAGCGGATTATTTCTTTGAAGCACCGACTTCATACGATGAAAAAGCAGCCAAAAACTGGAAAGAAGAAACACCTTCATTAATGAAACAAGTCATTGAAGTTTTAGCACCGATTGAAGATTTTACCTCTTTAAACATTGAAACCGTTTTAAAAGATTGGATGACCGTCAATGAAATTGGAATGGGTAAAGTCATGCAACCGCTTCGATTAAGCCTAGTAGGTGCCTTAAAAGGTCCGCATTTGTTTGATATTATTGAATTGATTGGAAAAGAAGAAACCGTTAAAAGAATATTAAAAGCGATAGAAAAAATTTAATATTGTTAAAAGGTTTTACTTTTGTAACATGTTAAATGTACTTCGACATACTACAATAAAGACTTTTGTTTGGGGATGTATGGCTCTCTACCTGTTAAATATCAGTGTAGATATCACTTCTTTATTTGATAAAAAGGAACAAAACCACAAAATCGTTAACCAACAGGAAAGTATAGTTGAATTAGTTTTTGAAAAAGTGCTAGGTTTTGAAGAAGCCATTCCTGAAAACAATTCAAATGACAGCGAAAATAATCCAACCATGAAAAAGGGTTTTTCGATGGATAAATTCATACTGGAATTTCATGAAATAAGCACCAAAATAATCGTTTTTAATCCGATAAAAAAGTGTTTTCCATATCCTAAAGACAACTTTTTAAAACCTTCGCTAGAAATTCATTCTCCGCCACCGGAAGTTTAATTTATTTTATTCGTAACTACTTGTTTTCCAAAAGAAAACAAATAAATCATTCGTAAAATTTAAAATTAAACAATCATGAATACATTTCATTGGAAGCAAATGTTATGCTTCATTTCGATACTTTTTATAAGTCAAAATGCCTTTTCTCAAAACGAAAAAGAAATCGAAAATACTCTTAAAGACAGTTTATATATCGATGAAATATTAACCAAAACAGAGAAACCAAAAGTGCTTCATGCCGAACCATTATATATCGATTTGATTCGGGATTTGGGAGCCAGAAAAGGCGAAAAAGAATGGAACGTTGGTTTTGGAATTACCGACAACAACCAATACGATGAATATTTAGCTTTGGTTGAATATGAATGGGCACCAATTGACCGATTAGGTTTAGAAGTCGAATTGCCGTTTACCATTTATCCCTCTAACAAAAACGGAATGACTCCGGGAAGCAAGCTTAATAGCTTAAAATTAGCCGGACAATATTCTTTTTTAGTATCTGAAAAAATGAAAACAACATTGGCAATTGGCTACATTCACGAATTTGAAATGAATGAATTTGACCGTTACAAAAACGGAAAATTATTTGTTGGAAATGTGTATAATCCGTTTTTTGTTACGGCCAAACGTTGGGGAAATAATTTTCACACCCTACTCTACACCGGACCGTTATTTATACATCATTTTGAAGACAATTCAACCCATACCAATTGGCAAATTAACAGCAACGTGCATTACATGATTCCAGGAACTCGAAATTTTATCGGAATTGAATTTAATAAAGAAGTAACCAAAACTGACTTTGATATGATAATCCGACCTCAAATGAGGGTTGGAATTGCTGATAATCTATTGATTGGAATTGTAACCGGAATTCCGATTAGTAGGGAAAACGAACGCTTTAGTACGTTTTTTAGGTTAATTTATGAACCAAAGCATTAAAATAAAGGCTCCAAATTGGAGCCTTACATTTTTAAAAATAAAAGATAATATTTGCTGCGATGACTCCAAGGTTTCCTTTGAGTTTTCCATCAGCCAAAAGCTTTACTTCTTCTTGTTTATTTAAATTATTAAGAATATTTGTCACGCCGTATTGATAACATAAATTGAGTCGAACATTTTCAAAACCACCCGTAATTCCTGCATGTAAATTAAAATTTATAGGAGTTACATCTTCTATATCTTTAACGCGAAGCAATTCGTTACCCACAATAAAATTATTTT
The DNA here is from genome assembly GCA_017302935.1 of Flavobacteriales bacterium. GTDB lineage: Bacteria > Bacteroidota > Bacteroidia > Flavobacteriales > Flavobacteriaceae > Flavobacterium. The sequence continues at coordinate 28,238 of JAFLBT010000002.1, forward strand.
CATCAGTTGTACTAGATTTTAATTTACCGTTTAATTGTAAAACCGGACCAAAATCAAGAGAAACCGGACCTCCACCTATCTTGTAACAAAGTAAAAGATGAACTTGAACAGCCATCATTTTTAAATCTACTTCTCTTTCTGAAAATCCTGAAAATGTTTCAATTGCCATTTTATTTTCAGTGAAATTCATACCGTAAACCATTGAAAAATTATTGTAATAATTTCCACGAATGGCTAAACCACCTGTCCAACTCATTTTAGGTGTAGTATTGAAATTACTAGTATAAAGACTCGTTTGGTTGATACCCAAACTTAAACCAATATGATTATAATCACCTTTGCCGTACTGTGCAAAAGCTACTGTAGTTAGACCCAATACAATATAGGTCAAAAAATATCTTTTCATGAATAATGAATTAAATTGTAACAAACGTACGAGAAATTTCGTATCATATAACATAACATATAAAACTATTTTTTATGACTGGTTACATTATTATTGTATTAGGTGTTTTTCTTTTATTGGCTTCTTTTTTTACGGTGAAACAGCAAACATCGGCTGTAATTGAACGATTTGGAAAATTCAGTAGTATTAGACATTCCGGATTGCAATTGAAAATTCCGGTTATTGATCGTATTGCAGGTAAAATTAACCTCAGAATTCAGCAATTAGACGTGATTATTGAAACGAAAACCAAAGACAACGTATTCGTTAAAATGAAAGTTTCGGTTCAGTTTAAAGTAATTCAAGAAAAGGTTTATGAGGCATTTTACAAACTAGAATATCCTCACGATCAAATTACTTCGTATGTATTTGACGTGGTACGTGCCGAAGTGCCAAAACTTAAATTAGACGATGTTTTTGAGCGTAAAGATGACATTGCCATTGCTGTAAAACGTGAGTTAAACGAGGCAATGACTACTTATGGATACGACATTATCAATACGTTAATTACTGATATTGACCCAGATATTCAAGTGAAAAATGCAATGAACAGAATCAACGCTGCTGACCGTGAAAAAACCGCTGCAGAATACGAAGCAGAAGCCGGAAGAATTAGAATTGTAGCCAAAGCCAAAGCAGAAGCAGAAAGCAAAAGGCTTCAAGGTCAAGGTATTGCTGACCAAAGAAGAGAAATTGCTAGAGGTTTGGTTGAATCTGTAGATGTTTTGAATAAGGTAGGTATCAATTCGCAAGAAGCAAGTGCGTTGATTGTGGTTACACAACATTATGATACACTTCAAGCGATTGGAGCTGATGCTAATTCCAACTTGATTTTATTACCTAATTCTCCACAAGCCGGAAGTGATATGTTAAACAATATGGTCGCTAGTTTTACCGCTAGCAACCAAGTAGGTGAGGCGATGAAAAAAGCCAATAGTACCACTCGAATTGGAAAAAACAAAAAAGATGAATTCGGTACGACCGAAGATGATGCATAATTTTGAAAGAGGCCTTCGGGTCTCTTTTTTTTGAACATAGATTTTAAAAATTTGAGAAATCTGAAAAATGAAGATTTTTTTCTCAAAGAAAACACGGAAAACACTGAATTTCTAATTTTAGTGTTTTTGGAAAACAAAAATGAACGAAAAATAATCAAAAACGAATTAAAAGCGTTTAAATTCATTTTTACAACACAAAGCATAAAATCATATTGCTGGTTTTTTTTGTTTTCTCAAAACCTTTCTAAAAAAGTCGTTTATAATTGTTTTTATTTATCTTGTTTATAAAAACAATAATTTTTTATAATAATAAGAAAAGCCGCAATAACATGCGGCTTTTAATTGATTTTATTTATTGTTTAAAATTATTCCTTCGCTTCCACTTTTGCCCATGTATCTCTCAAACCAACTGTCTTGTTAAAAACTAATTTTTCTGAAGAAGAATCTTTGTCGGTGCAAAAATATCCCAAACGTTGAAATTGAAATTTATCTTCCGGTTGAGCCGATTGTAAACTTGGTTCAACATATCCGCTAATTATTTCTAATGAATTAGGGTTAATGTAATTTTTAAAATCAACATCTTTGTCACCATCCGGATTTTCATGCGTAAATAATCGGTCGTAAACGCGAACTTCTGCCTCAACAGCATGTGGAATCGACACCCAATGAATGGTTCCTTTTACTTTGCGTTGACTGGCTTCTGTACCACTACCCGACTTAGAATCCATATCATACGTTGCGTGAATTTCGGTGATGTTTCCATTAGCATCTTTGATAACACTTTCACCTTTAATGATATATGCATTTTTCAAACGCACTTCTGTTCCCAACGTTAAACGGAAAAACTTCTTATTGGCTTCTTCTTGAAAATCTTCTCTTTCAATGTATAATTCTTTTGAAAAAGGTACTTTTCTATACGTCAAAATTTCCTCTTCGGGATTGTTTTCTGCATCCAACCATTCTTCTTGACCGTCCGGATAATTGGTAATCACCAACTTAACCGGATTTAAAACCGCCATGACACGAGGTGCTGTTTTATTTAAATCTTCGCGAACACAAAACTCTAAAAGAGAAACATCAATTAAATTTGTACGCTTAGCAATACCGATGGTTTTAGCAAAATTTCGGATAGAAGCCGGTGTATAACCTCTTCTTCTCATCCCGGAAATCGTACTCATTCGAGGGTCATCCCAACCGGAAACATGTCCTTCTTGAACTAATTGCAGTAACTTTCGTTTACTCACAACCGTGTGCGAAAGGTTTCTTCTGGCAAATTCTCTTTGTTTCGGACGCACTTTATTCGCATCATAAATTTGGTCTAAAAACCAATCGTATAATTCTCGGTGTGGTAAAAATTCTAATGTACAAAGGGAATGCGAAATGCCTTCGATATAATCGCTTTCACCGTGAGCCCAGTCGTACATTGGATAAATGCACCATTTATTACCTGTTCTGTGGTGATGTTTATGCAAAATGCGATACATAATCGGGTCACGCATTAACATATTGGTAGAAGCCATATCTATTTTGGCACGTAAAACGTGTGTTCCTTCCGGAAATTCACCATTTTTCATACGTTCAAAAAGTTCAAGATTCTCTTCGACCGAACGATTTCTGAATGGACTATTGGTACCTACTTGAGTGGGTGTTCCTTTTTGTTTGGCCATTTCTTCGGAAGATTGGCTATCCACATAGGCTTTATCTTTTTTGATAAATTCAACTGCCCAATCATATAATTCTTGAAAATAATCAGAAGCATAACGTTCTTCAGCCCACTGAAAACCAAGCCATTGAACATCACGCTTTATCGCATCAACGTATTCTTGTTCTTCTTTGGCAGGATTGGTATCATCAAAACGCAAATTCACAGGTGATTGATAATCAATTCCTAATCCAAAATTCAAACAAATTGAACTGGCGTGACCCACGTGAAGATACCCGTTTGGTTCAGGCGGAAAACGAAAACGAAGTTTTTCTTTTGGAAAACCGTTTTTTAAATCTTCTTCAATAATTTGTTCAATAAAATTGAGCGACTTTTCTTCTGACATAATTCCTAAAAATGAGCCACAAAAATACGTAAAAAAAATAGCGATTAACAGAAAAATGATTTTATAAAAAATGTCATCAAAAAGGTATTGCTTTTCTAAATAATCGACCAACTACACAAGGGTTTACGGTTTTCAATACCCTAATTTACGGTTTCCCACAAACTTGAATACCGTTCATCGATTTTAATGTTAATTTTAATTTGCTATCTAAATATTTGTATAATTTTAGAAAAACAAAATCCAAAAACAGATAAAAAATAAAAACCATTTATCGTTTTTTTCGTAATTAAATGTAGTGTAGTGACTGTTTAAATTACAAAAAATAACAACCGATTGCTTTTGGGGTAAGAGCAATCCAACATGAAGAATGTTTTATGGTTTGGAAAATTACCCCTGTAAGCTATTATCTTACTGCTTTGCTTTCCTTGCTTATCAATAGCAATGGGGGAGGGTATGCTCAAACCATTATAATTGGAACTCCTTCACTAGGCTTTACTCAAGCTTGTGCCTCACAAGGATTTAATTCGTATACACTTAGTTTTACATTTTTTCCGGTTTCCAATCTTCAAGCCGGAAACCAATTTATCGTAGAATTATCCAATTCTTCCGGAAATTTTAGCTCACCAACTACATTAACTACTTCAACTAGTACTACTTCTCCGGTAAATGTTTCATTTGCTATGCCAACAACCGTTGCAGGAGAAGCCTACAGAATTCGTGTTAGAAGTACGGCTCCGGCTGTAACAAGTCCAAATAGTGTTGCTTTTTCTGCATATTATGCCATTCACAATCAACCTTTTTCAATTAATAATAATGTAAGTACCGCTTCCTTTTGTGAAGGAGGAAATGCAACGTTAAGTGTAGATAATACCGGAACGGCTGCTTCGCCATTGTTTTATTCCGGTTTGACGTATAAATGGTATAGAAATTTTGCGGAAGTTTTAGGTGCAACCGGTTCTTCACTAACCGTAACCCAATCCGGAAATTATTATGCCATTGTCGATTATGGAAGTTGTGTGATGAATTCCTATTCCAATATTGTTACTGTAAATGTAACTGCCGGAATAAATTTATCGATTACATCTGCCGGGAATGTTGATTATATATGTGATGGAACACCACGTCTTTTAACATCTTCACATCAAAATACAGGATATGTTTACCAATGGTTTAAAGATAATGTTGCCATTTCAGGAGCAACCGGACCAACGTATAATGCTTCACAAGAAGGAACTTACAAGTTAAGAATTACGTTTGGTGGTTGCGTTTTTGAATCGAATGCTATCTTTTTAGAATTAATTCAATTAGAAGCGGATTGGAATGTAGATACAACTGAAGTATTGATTCCCGGTGAACAACTTCAAATTAATTCTGTTAATAATGCGACAACACCTACGTATCAATGGAGAAAAGATAACGTAGTTATAGCAGGTGCAACTACGGCCAATTATACTGTTACACAACCGGGTACTTATCAACTAACTGTTACAGAAACACAAGGTTGTACGATTTCTGAACAATTGACGGTTGTGGTACAATATCCTATTGGTTTTACGGTAACTATTCAAAATTCCGGTGATTATCAATCGTGTAATGTCACTACTTCTACACTGTCATTAAATTCAATCATAGCCCAAACCGCTAGCGGAAATGTTCCTGTAATATTACCCAATTCAAACTTCACTTACCAATGGTTGTTGAATAATGCACCAATTGCAGGAGCTACGGGAACAACACATACCATTAATAACGCAACAGAAAACGGATCCTACAAACTTCGGGTTAGCATTCCAACCTTTACACCCATTGAATCCAATGCTGTTTCAATTGCTTTACAGCTTCCAACGCCGGTTATTTCAGCTAATGGTACATTATGTGGAACAAATTCAGTACAACTTAACAGTACCGTAACTAGTAGTGTATTTACTTATAAATGGTACAGAAATAATGCATTAATTACCGGTGCCACTCAATCAAGTTATACTACCAATCAACCGGGGAATTATCATTTAATTGTATCTATCGGAACTTGTTCTTCTACTTCTAATACCTTGAATTTACAACAAAATAGTATTACTGCAACGTTAAATTTACCGGCAACTTCTATCATTATTCCTGGAGAAACTAAAACAATAACAGCTACAACAAATGCTGTGAATCCAACATTTGAATGGTTTAGAAATAATGCCATCATCAGCGGACAAACCGGTTCATCTATTAATGTGACGCAAAATGGTATTTACAAAGTAATCATTACACAAACAACGGGTTGTAATGCAACACAAGAAGCAATCACTGAATTAGTTTATCCTGATTCTTTCAATGTGACTATAGCAACAAATGGAAATTATACTGCTTGCACAAGTCAACAAACGGTATTGACCATTTCAAATTTTAATGCAATTAGTTCATCCGGAACACAATCCATTTTAAACAATTCATTTGGATATGTTTATGAGTGGTTCAGAAACGGACAGTTGGTTCAATCATCAGGAAATACTTCTTATACCGTTCCTTCCTATTTAGAAAACGGAACGTATGAATTACGAGTTTCTATTCCGAATTTTAGCCCCATCATTTCCAATTCTATTACAATTAAATTGGGTATTACAGATGATTTTGTTATTTCATCCGAAGGTGTTTTATGTTTATCAGGAGGAAGCGTAACCTTATCATCAGACATTACAAATCCGGAATATATTCTCACCTGGTTTTCTATTGAAAATAACGCTGAAATCGGTACAGGAAATTCAATTACCGTAACTGAACCCGGAAATTATTTTATGACTATTGACTATGATGGATGTACATATTCATCGAATACTATTGCTATTGAAGTCATCACAACAAACGGTATAACGTTAAACATAGCTGATGCAATAACAATTATTCAAGGAGGTTCAAGAGAAGTTATTGCAAGTGGTGTTGATAGTTATACCTGGTATTTAGATAATGAAATCATTGCAACCGGCAATACATTTTCTGTTTCACAAGCCGGAACTTATACCATCATCGGAACCATTGGAGATTGTGAATTTACGAAAACATTTACCGTTGTAGTAGTTGAAAATACCAGTATTGTTGTGCCAAACGTAATTACCATAAATAACGATGGCATAAATGATTTTTGGTCGATTCCGAATGAATATGTGAACAAAGAAGAGGTAGAAGTAATTATTTATTCACCAAAAGGAAAAGTAGTTTTCAGAGCCAGAAATTATCAAAATAACTGGCCTAATTCAACTTTAGAATATGCCAAAACAGAACCGGTTTTTTATTATACCATTTCAGAAAATGATGAAATTATTAAAAGAGGATCTATAACCGTAATCGAATAAACATGTTTAAAAAGTTGGTACTACTATTTACAGGATTTGTGTTTGCAAATTTGCAAGCACAAGATGCTCCTGTATTGACCTTTACGATACCAACACAAAACACTTTATTATTAAATCGATTCATGATGAATCCTACTTTTTCTGCAGTACGAGAAAATGATTCGTATATCACATTATATCATCGTAATCAATGGATTCAATTTGATGATTCTCCTGAATTATACATGCTTTCTTATTCAGGAAAATATGGCGAAAGAGCAGGAGTGGGGATTGGAATTTATCAACAGAATTTAGGAATTATTACCAGTTTTGGTGGCGTAGGAAACTATGCCTATCAAATTCCGATTCGTGAAAAAGTAAAGTTGACATTAGGTTTCAACGTTGCGTATTACAACAGTGGTGTGGATCGAAACAGAGCTGTAACCAACGAGCCTGATCCGGCTATTATGGCGTTGCGGAATAATTCTTTGTTTTCTGTTAAACCCGCTTTAAATGTAACCTGGGGAAGTTTTGATTTTGGTGTTTATGCTGAAAATTTTGTGGATTATGATTTTAAATCCAGTAAGATGGCAAAAGAATATGCACAAAAAACCTACACCGGTCATGTGATGTATCATCATGATATGAAAAACCAAGAAGGCATGTTTGAAAACGGTTTTTTCCGATTAATTGCCAGGGGAAAAATGAATCAAACGGATGATTTTGTGTATGGTGGTTCAGTGATTACCAACTTCCCAAATTTAGGTTGGGTGCAAGCCGGGATTGATGATTTTTATGGCGTAAATATTGGTGTTGGAGCTCATTTTACCAAAAAATTATCATTGGGTTATGCATATGAAAGAGTCATAAACGATGGATTGGTAAATTTTGGTCCAACGCATGAAATTACGCTTTCTTATCGATTTGCCGGTAAAGAAAATGAGGAAAATGTGCAAAGAAAAATTCTTCCAAAAAAGAAAACTACAGTTCTGGCAAAAAAACCAAAAGCTATCAAACAACCTTTAGAAGAAGTGGAAGAATACGAAGAAGAATATGAAGACATTGCTGAAGAGCCAATTGTAATTGAACCGGCTCCGAAGTCAAAAAAAACAGTTTTGAAAAAGAAAAAACCTTCTAAAGCAATTGTAAAAGAAGAAGAAGAGGAATACGAAAATGAGGAAAATGAAGATACAAAAACGTACAACAAAGAAATTGAAGTTGAAAAATTAACAATGACGTTGGATGAAAGACATCTAAAACTATTGGAAATCATTCTGACACATGATGCTGAAGAACATTTAAAAAAGGGTGATTTTGAAAAACGCATTGATAACATGATGCAATATATTGAGCGTTTAGAAAAAACCATTGCTGAAAAAGATTGCAACTGTGAACCAAAATCAACCACAGTTACGGAAGAAAAAACAATCGAAACCACCACAAAAACAACTATAAAAAACGAAAATAGCCCAGCCAAAAAAGAAAGTAAAAGTGATTTAGAAAACAAATTATCTAATATGAAGTCTTCTACTAAAAGAGAAGAAATCAAATTACCAACATCAAAAAACAACTCAAAAGAAAATGAATTGGAAGCTAAAATTTCCCAACTAAAAAAAGAAGAACCAAAAACAAATACCAACTCAAAATTTACCTTAACCGATGAAGAAATCAAAGAGTACTATTCCAGACTGACCGACAAAAAAAGAGCTACTGCCAAAAAAGGAAATTTTTTACAAGTAGAAAATCAAGAACCCGGATTTTACATTATTGCTAATGTTTTTTCTGAACCTGCTTTTGCTGATGATTTTATTCAAAAGCTAAAGAAAAAAGGTATAGACGCCCATTATTTTATTAACCCAAAAAACAATTTTAGGTATGTGTATTTAAAAAAACATTCGGATTGGAGTGAAGCCCTAATCACTTATTATACGAATGTTGATAATACCTACTTTGAAGAAATTTGGATAATGAACATTAACATCAAATAACACCCCAAAATGAAAACGCCCCAAATACCACACTTTAAAACAATTGCCCTACTCAGTTGTTTTATGCTTGCTTCCTTAGCCACATTTGCCCAAGTTGCTGTTCCTTTTTCGGTTCGGTATCAACGGAATTTGAAAGGAGATATGACCTTGATTTCTAACGGAATTGTGAACAGACAAAGCAATTCCAACACACCAAACGACCCATATAACACGGTTGGAAACACCTCAGAATATAACGACAATTTAAATATGCGTTATATTGATATTGATGGAGATGCTTCTACCTTTAGTTCAAGCAGTGCAACTTTAACGCTTCCTGCAAGCGGTTGTAATAAAATTGTATATGCCGGTTTATATTGGTCGGCGACCTATCGTTTTAACAATGGTTTCTCCACTTCTCCGGGAGATGGAGACAACATTCGCGAAAATGATTTTAACCAAGTTAAATTAAAATTACCGGGAGGAACTTACCAAGACATAACTGGTCAACTTATTTTTGACGGATTTACAAGTCCTGATTTTGTTGCCAATAGTCCGTATGCCTGCTATGCTGATATTACATCTTTGGTTACCGGTTTAACTAATCCGGAAGGAGAATACACCATAGCAAACATACGTGCAACACAAGGATTTGTTAATGGAGGAGGGGTTTCGGGTGGTTGGACCATTTTCTTTGTGTATGAAAATCCAACCATGACAGGAAAATTTATTACCGCTTATGATGGATTTGCCGGAGTGCGAGCTACAATTGGTCAAACTGATATTAACTATTCCGGTTTTACCACTTTGCCACCACCTTTTCCTGTTCGGGCTAAACTTGCATCAGCTGCTTTGGAAGGCGACAACCGAATTACCGGTGACCAACTTTTATTTAGAGCGGCTTCGAATGCTACTTTTACCGCTTTAGGAAACACGCTAAATGCAACAAATAATTTTTTCAACAGTAGATTAACATTAGATAATGTTGATTTTTTGAACAGAGTGCCTAACAGTTTAAATACATTAGGTTATGATGGCGATATCATCAATGTTGCCAACCCTTTAAATAGTGTAATTCCGAACAATGAAACAGCGGCAACACTTCGAATTACCTCAACACAAGATACATACTTTATGTTTTTCAATGCATTTAACATTGAAGTCATAGAACCGGATATTAAATTAGTAAAAACAGTAGAAGATTTGGCAGGAAACGACATCGGTGGGGCTGATGTTAACCTGGGACAATTATTAGATTATGTAGTAACTTTTCAAAACGTAGGAAATGATGATGCAACAAATACTACAATAAGAGATATTTTACCAATCAACACCAGTTTTATTTCGGCAGATTTAAGTGGAGCTCCTGGGGTGACCTTCACACATGATCCGGGATTAGACGAATTGGTTTTTACTATACCCAATAATTTAGTTGAAATAGGTGATCCTGTTTATACAATTCGCATACGTGTTCAAGTAGCTACAACGTGTAGTGAATTAGAAGATGCGTGTTCAAATTTAATTCAAAATCAAGCTTATACAACCTATCGAGGAGTATTAAATAGCAATTGGATATCAAATGATCCAAGTTTTGCCGGACTAGACAGTTGTGGATTTGGTCAACCCGGTCCGGCTAACTTCTTGGTTGATATTGACGATTGTATTTTTTCAACAGAAGCTTATTTGTGTGGAACAAGTTTGCTTTTAACTGCCGCAAATGGATATGACACTTATACTTGGTACAACAGTAACGGGGCGGTTATTGGAAATACTCAATCTATTACCGTTTCTGCTGTTGGAACCTATACGGTTGTGAATACTGCACCACCACCATGTATTGGTATTACTCAAACGTTTAATGTATTGTTATTTGGAGCAACTCAAACTAATCCGGTTATTCCGTTTGCAGATCAAGTAGTAACTTGTCCAAATAATGGGGAACAATTACCTTATATTTTCTTATGCGGAACCAATGATAGCCAACTTATTCAAACCGGAATTAGTGATGCTACGAGTATTATTTGGGAAGTATTAAATGAAGCTAGTTGTCCTGCTGTTGGAATTGCGAATTGTGCCAACAATAATCCTTCTTGTCAATGGAATCAAGTAGGAACAGGTGCTAATTTTAATGTAACAACCGCCGGACAATATCGCTTGACTATCAACTATCAAGATGGCTGTTTTACCCGTTTTTACTTTAATGTTTACACGAATTTATTGGATATTCAATATGTATCAACAAACATTCTTTGTAACACGCCGGGGAGCATTACGATAACGAATCTTCCTTCTGATTATCAATTTCAGTTGGTTGATCAAATTACGGGTAGCATTTTAGTTCCCTATCAAAACAATCCGGTTTTTTCAATTTCAACTGCCGGAGTTTACACGGTTCTAGTGACACAAATTGGTGTAACAGATGGTTGCGTATTTGAATTACCAAATATTGGAATTCAACAAAACAATTTTCAAGTCAACTTAATTCCTCAAAATACGAATTGTAATGGGTTTGGAAGTATTCGTGTTCAGGCAAACGGAGCTCAACCGCAATATCAATTTAGTATTACAAATCCTATTAGTGCTATAAGCGGATGGGTTGTTGATAATGATTATACCTTTAGTGGTTTAAATCCGGGAACTTACACCGTTACAGTTGTTACAGAAGATGGTTGTTCATTTACCGGAACAGTAACTATTTTAGATCAAAACAATTTAGCAGTTGTTGCAACAGTTACGCAAAATATTGGTTGTAATTCCGGAGTCATAACTGTTATTGCTAACGGTGGAAATCCTCCATATTCTTATGCAATTGGTTCTATAAATGGTGTTGCTCAAAATCCAACAGCTGCTGATTTTCAAGCAGGTAATGATTTTTCGATTTCAACACCCGGAACGTATACTTTTATAGTTGTGGATGGAAATAATTGTAGTTCAACTTCCAATCCGGTAACCATTTCTGTTTCTCCAGATGTGACTTTTACAACAACAATTCAAAATATTCTTTGCCAAGGTGCAACTAATGGATCTATCAGTTATACGATAACTAATTCAAACGGTTATCAAATCACTTATCAATTAATTGATGCCAATGGAAATGTAATTAGTACAAACAATTCAGGTATTTTTAACAACTTACCAGCAGGAAACTACAGTGTTGTTTTGATACAAACACAAGGAAGTACCGTTTGTGATTTTTCGACTTCCTTCACGATTACTGAACCCACTCAAATAACCGGAATAACACAAATAACACAAAATTATACTTGTATCACAAATGCCGGAACTATCAATATCGTTCCGGGTAGTATTTCCGGAGGAACTGCTCCCTACCAATTTAGTATTGATGGAGTGACATTTGTTTCTTCCTCTGAATTTTCAGGATTAGCTTCAGGAAATTATTCTATCTATATTCAAGATGCAAATGGTTGTGTTTTCCAAACCAATAGTGTTGCACTTGTAGCACCCAATCAAATAACGGATGCAACTTTTAGTGCTACTGCCTTAACTTGTCCGGCACAAAATACAACTGTAACTGTAACACCAGTTGGTGGAACTGCTCCCTTTACCTATCAAATAATTGCACCTGCCGGACAAACGGTGAACAACGGAAACAATCCTGTTTTTGCGGGACTAACTGCCGGAGCATATACGTTTGAAGTAACCGACAGCAATGGTTGTTCGTATCAAGAAACCTATACTATTAATCCATTACCTACAATTGATGTAATTGGTCAAACAATCAGCAACGTTGTATGTTTTGGAGCCTCAAATGGTGCTATTTCTTTTGCAGTAACGCATGCTAATCCATACAATTATCAAGTTGTAAATAGTGCAAATGTGGTGGTTGCTTCAGGAAATAATGCGACTTTAAATACCATTTCTTTAACCGGATTAGTCGCATCAACCTATACCATAACTGTGACTGACACTGTTACAAATTGTACTGATACGGCTTCTGCAATTGTTCAAGCTCCAAGTAGTGCGTTATCTTTTACATTTGTAGCCAATCCAATCAGTTGTAATGCAAATGGAAGTGTAATCATTACAGCAGCCGGCGGATGGGGAAGTTATCAATATCAACTTACGCTTCCCAATGGAGGAGTAGTTGGTCCGCAATCAAATGCTACATTTACAAATTTAACACAGACCGGAACGTATTCTATTTCGGTTAACGATATCAATGGTTGTGTTGTGAGCAACACGTTCAACCTAACTACACCCACGAATCCTGTTGCTGTAATTGCATCGTCATCCGATTTATGTTTTGACGCTAATGGGGCTACATTAGTAATTGCAGTAACGGGTGGTGTAGTTCCTTATACTTATAGTATCAACGGAAACCCATCACAAAATTCAAATACATTTGCTAATTTAACTCCCGGAAGTTATACTGTGCTTGTAACAGATGCTAATGGATGTTCCACAACTGTTTCACAAACTATTCAACCCACCTTAACAGGAGATGTTGCATTAACGAAAGGATTAGATTGTACAGCATCACCAAATGCTATAATCTCAGCTACCATTTCTGGTGGATTAGCCTCATTTACGTATCAAGTTTCTTTTAATGGCGGAGCTTTGGGAACAGCTGTAAATGTAGTTGGAACCAACTTTACATACTCAACTGCCAATGCCGGAAATTATCAATTCTTGATAACTGATGCACAAGGTTGTACATTTAACAGTCAAACGATTACGGTTAATCCATTAACTCTACCTGAAATCATTTCTGTTGTTGAGGTAAGTGGAATTTTATGTCATGGAGGGAATGACGGTGAAATTCAAATCAACACGAATAATACTGTTGGAACAGCTCCATTTTTGTTAGAAATCATTAACACTTCAACAGGAGTGAATTATGGAACACAAACCTCTGGCTTAACAGCCGGAATATATCAAATAACGTTAACAGATGCCAATTCGTGTACAGATATAGCTTCTATAACGTTAACAGAACCCAATCCGATTACATTTACTATATCAACAATTGATATAACATGTAACAATCCGGGTGGTACTTCTTATGGTCAAATAATCGTGCAAGGTGTAGCCGGTGGAACAGCTCCATATACATATGTTTTAAATAATAATTTTGGTTTTATTGCATCTTATACTAGTGTTGCAAATGAAAATCATTCCTTCCCAATTTTAAATTTTGGTATATATAATGTGGAAGTAATTGATGCAAACGGTTGTTTATTGATGATTGATAACATTATCATAGCGTCGCCACCAAGCGATTTGATTATTGATGTTTCAGCTTCAACGGCTGATTGTGTGAATGGCGGAACTGCCGTGATTACGGTAACTTCTGCTGTAAGTAGCGGTTCATATGAATTTGCTATTTTGGAAACCAATACGCTACCTTATTCTTCCAGTTATCAACCGGCAGATGCGGGAACTCCTGAAACGTCGACATTTACAGGATTAGTTCCGGGTGTTACGTACACTTTTGTGGTACATGATTTAGTAACAGATTGTTATTATTTTAAAACAGCTGATACACCAATCAATACGCCTTCTAATCTAACAGCTGTTTTAGATGTAGTTGGAAACGTTAGTTGTACCGGAAACAATGATGGCTTTGTAAATTTTACATTTAATAATTATGATGCGTCCACAACAAGTGTTATGTATGAAGTATTTAATTCACAATCCAATACTTCAACCGGAATATCAGGAACTTCTGTTACAACAGGAGGCCCAATTTCAGTAACTAATCTAGGTCCGTTAGCTCCAGGAATTTATTATATCCTATTCACCGAAAATGGTGGAACTTTAACAGGTTGCAGCAGTGCATCTTCAACATTTACCATATCTCAATCTACTAATTTGCTTCAAGTGACTGCCAATGTTACCCGTAACGACAACTGTAATCCAAACAGGGGACGCATTACAGCCACGGGTCAATTTGGAACTGCTCCTTATCAATTCCAATTAGTACCGGCAGGAAATCCGGCCCCTACGGTGGGAACTTGGGTTGGTAGTGCTACCAATGTTTTCAACGTAGAAGGTGGAAATTATGTGGTCTATATAAGAGATGCGAATAATTGTATTCAAGCTGCACCTGTTTTTGTTCCTACCGATCCTGCACCACAAATTGCCGCATCGGTAACCAATTTATGTTCCGCTTCACAAGGAAATTTCACTATTGAAGTTACCTTGACAACTGCAGGAATAGCTCCTTACACATTCAGTTTAAATGGAGGAACTTTCCAAACACAAACGGTTCCAACATTTACTTATACCAATTTAAATTCAGGAAACTATTCTATTCGAGTGAGAGATTTTAATGGCTGTACACAAACTGTAAATCTTACTATTCCTGCTCCATTGAATTTAACTCCATCCATTACAGCCCAAACATCTTGTGCTAATAATGATGGAATTATAACGGTAACTCCATTCGGCGGAAGCGGAACTTTTACTTACGAATTACAAAACAATGTTGGTATCGTAATTGTAGCTGCTCAAGCTTCACCGATATTCAACGGATTGGCTTCCGGAAATTATGTGGTGGTAATAAATGACACAATCACAGGATGTTCTGCTCAAGCTCCAATAGAATTAGAGCCTGCAACGCCTGTAACTTTCACCACAACCCAGAATAATGTAAGTTGTTTTGGAGGAAATGACGGAAATATTACGGTATCATTACCGGCAACTAATAATAATCCTGCTTATACTTATGTTTTAACCGATGGCGTAAATGCTCCTATTTCTCAAAACAATGGCGTTTTCACAGGATTATCGGCCGGTACATATACAATTACGGTTACTTCAGCTAGAAATTGTTCATTACAACAAGTTGTTGTTATCACTGAACCTGCTTCATTAACAGTTACCGCAACCGCAACCGATTTTGCTTGTAATGCTTCCAATGTGGTTCAAACTTCAACCATAACTGCAACAGCTACTTTTGGAACAGCTCCTTATGTTTACAGCATTAACGGAACAAATTTCTTTGCATCCAACACCTTTACAATTGCAGATAATGGAAGTGTCCAAAACATAACTGTGACTGTTCGCGATGCTAATAATTGTTTGGCAACAACTGTTGTAAATATTAATCCGCTACCAACTATTACAGCGGTTACTGCCACAACAATAACTAATTTAACCTGTACCAACAATGGAACTGTTCAAATTAATGTAACCGGAGGTTCGGGTGATTTTACCTTTGCATTATTACCTTTAGGAAGTCAACCAACAATAACTCCGGGAAGTGGAGTTTTTAGTGCCAACTTTACATTAACCACTCCAGGTTCATACACTTTCCAAGTTACCGATAATGTAACAGGGTGTTATTTTATTAGTGCTCCTTATGTTATTGCACCTTTCAACACTATACAAGCTAATATTCTTAATTCTTCTGCGGTAACTTGTTTTGGTGATTCAAATGGTACAATAACTGTGAACGTATCCGGTTATTCCGGCACAATTTCGTATGTGGTAAATGATATACAAGGAAACACTGTTGCATCCGGTAACGGAACGACTTCAGTTAATCCATTTGTGATTTCAGGATTATCAGGCGGAAATTATCAAGTAATTGTAACAGCCACTCAATCACCGTTTTGTTCTGCAACCTCAAACTTTATGGTGGTTGCTTCACCAAGTCAGCCATTAATATTAACGGCAAATGAAACGGCAAATGTGACCTGTACAAATAACTTAGGTGAAATATTTGCCAGTGCTTCCGGAGGATGGGGAACATATCAATTTGAATTAGTCAACAATACGACTGCTACAACTCTTCAACCATTCGGAACTAACTCCTTGTTTACGGGATTATCGGCCGGTAACTATACTGTTTCTGTTCAAGATGGTGGTGGATGTTTGGTAAGCACAACCGTTATTTTAATTCAACCGAGTTTCATTTCAGCAAATCTTACTGCAACTAACACTAATTTACTTTGTAATGGTGATACAAATGCTTCGGTAACCGCAACAAATGTAACGGGTGGTCAAGGTGTTTATCAATACATTTTAAATACTTATAATGCCTCAGGAACTTCTATTGTGAGTAGTTCAGGTGGTCAAACAAGTCCAACATTTAATGGATTAGGTGCCGGAATTTACAGCATCACCATCACAGACGGGTGGAATTGTGATTTTACAACCAATTTAGTGACCATCACAGAACCTTCATCAGTTGTAGCCACATTAAGCTTAACAAGTTCTCTTACGTGTACAAATAATGCGGTTATCACTGTTTCTGCTTTAGGTGGAACTACTCCTTATCAATATAGTACTGATGGAATTACATTTACCAATACAACGGTTTACAATGTTGGTCCCGGAACGTATCAATTCTTTGTAAGAGACGCTAATAATTGTGCGGTAGTTCAATCCAATCAAATTACTATTAATGCAATTCCGGCTCTTAATTTGAATTTGAATTTAAGCAGTGCCAACATTAATTGTTTCGGTGAAAGTACTGCAACCATTATTGCAAATGCAACCGGAGGTTTAGGAAATTACAATTATACCTTATTAGATGCTTCAAACAATGTTATTGCCGGTCCTCAGACAAGTGGAATTTTTACCAACTTACCTTCCGGAAACTATGTGGTTTCAGTGGTAAGTGTAGATTGTATCGCTGTTTCAGGAGTTATTCAAATTACTGATCCGCAAGAATTGATGATTTCCAACTTAACCGTAAATAATGTTTTGTGTAGTGGTGGTGCAAACGGAAGTGTTTCCATCCAAACCACAGGTGGAACAGGAACAGTTCAATATGCTATTTCACCTAATTTAAATCAATTTTTCAACACAGGTACCTTCAATAATTTGGCTCCTGGGAATTATGATATTATCGTTCAAGATCAAAACGGTTGTTTTATACTGTTACCAATTCAAATCACAGAACCTGCTCTGTTAGTAGCTGACGTTGATTTAACATCGGTAGTTCAAAATTTATGTTTAGGCGATAATGATGGTTCTTTCACTGTTACCATATCCGGTGGAACTGCTCCCTATTCAACCAGTTTGAACAACCAAGATCCAAGTGCTTTTATAGAAGGTCAACTTACTTTCTCAGGATTAGTGGGCGGAACCGATTACTTTATTTTTGTAAAAGATGCAAATGGTTGTGAAACGATTGCTTACATCTTCTTAGATGCTCCAGTGGATGTAGTTCCGGCTATTGAGTCAGTTGTTTATAACTGTACGGGTAATGTTCCGGGTAATGTTGTGACGGTATCAGTGAATGCAAGTGCAGTTGGAAATGTTCAATATGCCTTAGATGGTGGAACGTATCAATCTTCAAATGTATTTGTAAATGTACCTGCCGGAAATCATATTATATCAGTTCAACATACGAATGGTTGTACTAAAACTATTGAGTTGAATATTGATGATAATCAACCCTTAAATGCTACATTATCGAATGTACAAAACGTATTATGTAACGGTGGTTCAACAGGAAGTGTTACAGTTTCTGTTTCAGGAGGAACCGGTACGATAGAATATGCTATTTCACCGAACTTAACCACATATACAACAAACAATGTGTTTACAAATTTAGCTGCCGGAACGTATGACATTATCGTTCGAGATGGTATTGGTTGTAGTGTTCCGCTTCAAGTAATCATTACTGAACCAACCGTTGTGAATCCAAGTGTTTCTGCATTGGTACAAGAATTATGTACAGGCGATGGTAACGCAAGCATTACAATTGCTGTAAACGGCGGAGTTGCTCCTTATTCAACAAGTTTGAACAACCAAAATAATTTTGTACCGAATCAATTTACGTATGCTAACTTAACCGGTGGACAAACTTATACCATCTTTATTCGAGATGCCAATGGTTGTATTTCCTCTATTCCTGTAACCTTAGATGCACCCGTTACAATTTCTCCAGCTGTTGATGTGGCGTATGTTTGTACCGGAAATGTAGTTGGTAATACCGTAACGGTTACTGTAAATGCAGCGGTAGTGAATAATGTAACATATTCATTAGATGGCGGTGCTTTCCAAACATCGGCTACTTTTACAAATGTGGCAGTTGGCAATCACACCATCACAGTGAGACATTCCAATGGTTGTGAACAACAAGTTCAATTTACTATCAATCCATCAACTCCACTTCAAGCCTCTTTTACAACCACAAATGTTACTTGTAATGGTTTAACAAATGGAAGTATTCAAGTTTCAGCGGTTGGAGGAAACGGAACATTAGAGTATGCTATTTCGCCTAATTTGACCAATTTCTCAACCAATACTACTTTTACTAATTTGGCAGCCGGAAATTATCAAGTAATTGTTCGAGATGCTATCGGTTGTACGTTACCATTGTCAATTACTATCAATCAACCTAATGTATTAAATGCTTCATTGGTAACCATGTTCCCTGATTTATGTTTAGGAGACAATGCGGGAGCAATTGAAGTTGGAATCACAGGTGGAACCGCTCCTTATTCAACTAGTTTAAACAATCAAAATAATTATGTTGTTAACCAAGTATTGTTTGAAAACTTGGCGGGTGGACAATCGTATACCATTTTTGTAAGAGATGCGAATGGATGTGAAACTTCATTGGAAGTTGCAGTAACTGGAGGTATTGACTTGAATCCAGGCATTACGATTGATTATGATTGTTTTGGAAGTGCCACTATCAATACTGTCCGAATTAAAGTGGCTCAACAAATTGCTTCACAAACTAGCTATTCATTAGACGGTGGTCCTTTTCAATCCGGAAATGTGTTTACCAATTTAACCGATGGAAATCATACGGTTACCGTTTTACACGAGTTAGGGTGTTCTGAAACAATATCCTTTTCAATTGAAAATTACAATCCGATTTCGTTAACATTGACTGAAACGGCTATGAATCAAATTACAGCATTTGCTAATGGTGGAAATGGTAATTATACCTATTATCTTAACGGAATAGATTATGGTAGCGTTTCTGTTTTCCAAATTTATGCGAGTGGTGTTTACACAGTTATGGTCGAAGATGCAAACGGATGTACTGCAGAAGCTCAAATAACTATGGAATTTATTGATATTGAGATTCCAAATTTCTTTACACCAAACGATGATGGAGAAAATGATACTTGGGTACCTAAAAATTTAGATGGTTTCCCAAATGCAAAAATTGAAGTATTCGATCGTTACGGAAGAATAATAACCCAATTCGGTGATAAAGGAGAATGGGATGGACGATACAATGGTGCTCTGTTACCTACCGGAGACTATTGGTACACCATCACACTTTATGAAGGAAAACAATACGTTGGTAATGTAACCTTATACCGATAAAAAATAAAAAAACAACTCACTCCAAATCGCCACAAATTTGGAGTGGGTTTAACCCCAAAAACCTACAACCATGAAAAAATTAGCCCCACTTTTCATTTTACTTGCTTTTGTTCAACTAAAAGCACAAGAACTAAACCTACCTGCTTTTACGCAATATTTGGCTGATAATCCTTTTGTGATTTCTCCTGTATATGCCGGGATTGGCGACCATGTTAAAATTCGTGCCAATGGTTTAACCCAATGGGTCGGCATTAAAGATGCACCCCGAAATATGTCGTTAGCTGCGGATATGCGAATTGCCGATAAATCCGGTATTGGTGTTTATTTATATAGCGACAGAAACGGAAATACGAGACAATCGGGAGCAAAAATTAGTTTTGCCCATCATTTGGTTATTGATAAATATGCCGATCAATTTTTATCTTTTGGTATTTCTTATAATTTGAATCAATTTAGAATTGAAATTGAAAATTTTAATGGTCAGGATATGGGAGTAATTGACGATAGAAGATTAACCAATCATAATGCAGAAGTTGGTATTCTTTACCGTAACAATGGATTTTATGGAAGTTTAACTGTAGCTAACTTATTAGATAAAAACCTAGATGTTTTTAATGATATTGAACCGTTAGAATTAAGAAACTATCAGTTTTTTACCGGTTATAAATGGAGAAGTAGTTCCAATAGTGATGTTGAAATTGAACCTTCTGCTTTTTTTCAATATTTTGAAAGTGATAAAAGATCAACCACCGATTTGAATTTGAAACTTCGTTTTTATAACTTTGAAGATTATTATTGGGCAGGACTATCGTATCGTTTTTTGAATGATCAGATGCTAGAACCATTGAATATTGGACCAATGTTGGGTTTGAAAAGAAGTAATTTTTACTTCGCTTATTCTTATCAAGTAACACTGAATAAATTGATTGATTACAATTCCGGAACACACATGGTTACAATTGGATTAGATGTTTTTCAAGGTATCAGCAATTGTCCTTGTACTTATTAAAAACAACAAATGGGAACTATTAAATTACAAAATATCCGAACCTTTTCATTTCACGGCTGTTTAATGGAAGAGAGTAAAATCGGGTCCGATTATTCGGTAGATTTGGAAATTAAAACCGATATGCGAAAATCAGCCGAATCAGATGATTTGCATGATACAGTAGATTATGTTCATTTGAATAAAATTGTGGTGGAAGAAATGGCCATTCGATCCAAGTTATTGGAACACGTTGCTCATCGGATTATCAAACGCATTTTTGATGAAATACCGGCTGTTTCAAGAGCAATTGTATCGGTTTCTAAACTGAATCCACCTATTGGTGGCGATGTAGAAGCGGTTACGGTGGTGATGGAGGAGTATAGGAGTTGATTTTGTTTCAGGTTTCAGGTTTTCAACACAATATTGTCATTCCGAAGAATGAGGAATCTCAAAAATTTAAGATTAAGTTTACTTTTAAAAAAAGTTTTTTGAAGTTTAGTTTTTTAACTTTAAACTTTTTAATTACATTTGCCATCCGATTATAAGGCGTCGTGGCCGAGTGGCTAGGCATC
Organism: Flavobacteriales bacterium; assembly: GCA_017302935.1. Classification (GTDB taxonomy): domain Bacteria; phylum Bacteroidota; class Bacteroidia; order Flavobacteriales; family Flavobacteriaceae; genus Flavobacterium. The sequence continues at coordinate 49,838 of JAFLBT010000002.1, forward strand.
GGTCTGCAAAACCGCGTACCCCGGTTCGAATCCGGGCGATGCCTCTGAAAGAGTTACCAATTTGGTAGCTCTTTTTTTTATTTCAAATTTTTAGAAAAAATTAATTAAAGATAACGCAAAACCGACTACCTCGGTTCTCATGATAGCTATCGGGAGGGCGATGCCTCTGAAAGAGTTGCTGAAAAGTAGCACTTTTTTTTAAAAAAAATTTAGTTAACAATGTCATTTCTCCTATCTTCGAAATAACAAAGGGTAAAAAAATCACTCCTTCATCTTCTCCAACTTCTCCTTAATCATTTCCTTTTCCTTTGGAAAAAAACCTTGAATGATTAAAAAGAATCCAAAAATCATGAGAATTACACTGATCACCCGTTTGATTTTATAAATGATATACGGTGTTAATCTATTTTTAAGTTGTTTGGCTAAAATGATTTTAATGAGATCAGTGATGAGGTAAGTAATAAGAATAACCGACATAAAAAGAACAATTCGATTAGGATTCATATCCATTTTTGGTCCAAATACAATAATGATTCCCACCCAAAAACCCAACACACCAATATTAATGAAATTGAGTAAAAATCCTTTAAAAAATAAACCTAAATAGTTGTTTTTAGGAATAGAATCCGCTACAAATTCAGGATTGAGGTTTTTCTTTTTGCTCTTTTTTTCTTTAATAAAGGAAATCAAACCAAAAAAAAACATAATTACCCCACCAAGAATGAATAAACTCGGATCATCTTTGAGTTTTTCCAACAATTGGTTAGTACTGAAATAAGCAATTAGAATAAAAACCAAATCGCCAAAAACAACGCCTAAATCAAACGTCATAGCCGCTTTAAAACCTTTAGTAATACTGGTTTCTATCAGTACAAAAAAAACAGGACCAATGGTGAAAGCCAAGAGAATTCCCCACGGAATGGCAGCTAAAATATCGTTAAGCATTGAAAAAAGTTTCAGGTTTAAAGTTTCAGGTTTCGAAACTTTGTAAATGCTAATTTAAAATTAAAAATTAAAATGAGCACATTTCTTAGTTCATTTCTTTAATTGAACCACCTAAAACGGTTTTCTGATTGATTTGTTTCGGACTGCCATAAATGTAAATATCACCTCCTGCTCGAACCTTGGCATCTACAAATTCTGTTGCAAAAATAGCGGCATTTCCACCGGCATTCAAGGAAATGGTAGTTTGTTCAGAAGTAAAATTTCTTGCTTCTAATTCAGCACCGGATGATAGTATAATATCTTGATTGGCAGTGGTTCCGGTAATTTTCAATTTTCCACCGGAAGTTGCTTTTATCGTTGCCTTTTTTACTTCTAAAGTAATTCGTATTTCAGCTCCTTCTTTGACATTCAAACTGAAATTAATCGCTTTTATTAACTTTTCTGCATTTACATAGGAGCCTTCACTAGCTTCAACACCTTCTAATTTTTTATAATAAACGGTTACTTCAATTTCTTCGCCTTTTAAAAGTTTTGGAAACGGCATTCGGATTTTTAAATCGCCATTGTTGTTCACTACTTCCACTTCTGCAGCTCTGGAACCTTTGATTTCCACTTTATTTTCATTGGATGGAATGAGTTGAGCTGAAATTCTGTCAAATATTTTTACTGTTGTTAAATCACCCGGATTTTTAGTTATATTTTGAGCAAAAAGGGGAGAAGTAGCTAGTATAAATAATAAAATGATTTTTTTCATGATGTGATGATTTTGATGATTGAATAGCTTCAAAAATAATACCAATTTGTAAATTTAAATTAAAACAAATACCTACAAAATTTAAAAGTTTTCAATATAACAGTCATCAGAAAACCGACAACCGACAACTACTCCTTCCTTCTAATAAAATGAAAATCCAATTGTTTCTTCACTAAATCGGCATTTTTAACTTTAACGTAAACTTCGTCGCCTAATTGTAAAATACTCTTAGAAACTTCACCTACCAATGCATATTGTTTTTCATCAAACACATAGTAATCTTCGCGAATTTCACGGATTCTCACCATTCCTTCGCATTTGTTTTCGATGATTTCTACATAAATTCCCCATTCGGTTACACCGGAAATTACACCTAAAAATTCCTGATCTTTATGGTCTTGCATGTATTTTACTTGCATGTATTTGATGCTATCACGTTCGGCTTGAGCCGCCAAATTTTCCATATCAGACGAATGAGCACATTTTTCTTCATACACTTCTGCTGAAACCGATTTTCCTCCATCCAAATAATACTGCAACAAGCGATGCACCATCACATCCGGATAACGACGAATTGGCGAGGTAAAATGCGAATAATAATCAAACGCTAATCCGTAATGACCAATATTTTCGGTAGAATAAACGGCTTTACTCATACTTCGTATAGTCAACGTATCAACTAAATTTTGTTCCTTTTTACCATTTACTTCGTTCAATAAATTATTCAACGATTTTGAAATATCTTGTTTGGATTTGAAATTGATTTTATAGCCAAACTTTGAAATCACCGTTTGTAAATTGATTAATTTATCTTCATTCGGTTCATCGTGAATACGATATACAAATGTTTTCTTTTGCTTTCCGATGAATTCTGCTACTTTTCGATTGGCCAACAACATGAATTCTTCAATTAAATGATTGGCATCTTTAGATATTTTAAAGAAAACACCAACCGGTTCTGCCTGTTCATTCAAATTGAATTTTACTTCTACTTTATCAAAGGATATCGCTCCGTTTGCCATTCGTTTTTGACGTAAAATTTTAGCTAATTCATCTAATTTTAAAGTAGCTTCTACCACTTTTTCATCTACTTTATAATCTTTTCCGGTTAACGAAATTTCAGCCGGAATTACCTCTTTTTTGGTTTCGATAATATACTGAGCTTCTTCATACGCAAACCGCTGATCCGAATAAATTACCGTTCTTCCAAACCATTGATTCACCACTTCTGCTTTAGGTGAAACTTCAAAAACGGCAGAGAACGTAAATTTATCTTCGTGTGGATTTAGCGAACACGCATCGTTGCTCAAGACTTCAGGAAGCATCGGAACAACACGATCAACTAAATAAACCGATGTAGCTCGTTTATACGCTTCATCATCCAAAATTGTTCCTTCTTGCAAATAATGCGAAACATCGGCAATGTGAATTCCTATTTCATAATTTCCATTGTCTAATTTTTCAAACGATAATGCATCATCAAAATCTTTAGCATCTTTTGGATCAATCGTAAACGTTAATGTTTTTCGCATATCACGACGTTTGGTAATTTCTTCTTCGGTAACAGAAGTATCAATTTTATTAGCATACGCTTCTACTTCAATCGGAAAATCATACGGCAAACCATATTCGGCTAAAATGGCGTGAATTTCTGTATTGTGTTCACCTGGTTTTCCTAACACTTTGATGACTGATCCAAACGGACTATCGGCTTTCTTTGGCCAATCTTCCATTTTTACTAAAACTACATCACCGTGTTCCGCATCACCTATTTTATTTTTTGGGATGAAAATATCCGTGTACATTTTAGCATTGGCAGTAGTAACAAACGCAAAATTCTTTTGAATATCAATCACTCCTACAAATTCTGTTTTTGCTCGTT